>JAMOMM010000441.1 GCA_027067085.1 Hyphomicrobiales bacterium | reverse complement strand
GATAGCATGCAATTTCCACAATTACTGTTTTTCACAATCGTTTGCAACGGCACTGCACCGTTACCATGTTTGTGTTATGAGTTATAGAAAAATTCAATGCAATCAAAAATGTCTGGCCTACATTTTAATAGGTTGAATAGGTTTTTATATAACCCGTTCGCTTTTATGCAAGTCCAACAAACCAAACGCATCAAACGAGTAGCAAGACTCATTGGTTTATCCAAAAAACAACGGCAGCTCGACATAGCAGGAAGCCATAATTCAGCAAACCCAAAATAGAAAACTCGCCAAACCACTAGAGCATTTCATACCCATTTTCGCTGAATTCATCGGCAAAAACTCGGTTCACGATATCCAGTTGTTCTCGCGTAAACATTCTTTCTGTTGCATATTCCTTACGGATTGATCCCTGTTTTGCATGAGGAATTTTGATGCCAGCGTGACTCAAGCCTAAATGGTCCAGCAAATAACGCAGATCACTAGCCAGACGTTCCTGCCGTATTATTACCTGGTATTTATAAGTTCTTTTGGTTCGATAAAGGTTTATATTGCGAACCAACAACAATTGGTCAGCATCAAACAAATTCTGGATCGACCTGCGAATATCTGCTGCGCTGTTGATCATCGGTGCGCCGCTATAATTCGAAAATGACAGATTCATATTAGCTAACGATATGATCTTCGCGTAGGGGTTTCGCACAGCATATACCAACGTGAATTCACTGGGTTCGAAATTAGCTAGCTTTTCAGTCGTGGTAACAGACATATGGTTGAAAAACGGGTACACCTTATCAGAGTGCACCCGCATTGCGCGCGCTTCTTCAAACTTCATGTCTCGAACCAATTGCAAATACCGTGCTTCAATCGCTGGGTCAGGACAGTAATTTCGAGGTATACCGCCTGCAAGAAGACGTTGAATTTCATCAGCTGGGCTGATTGGTGTAACAATATCCAAATTACCGCAATAAGGGGCCAGCAGCATTTCAATGCTGGTGCCTCCCACCTTGCGCCCCTTGATAAACAAGAACCTGTGTTTATGGCTTAAAATCATGGCACACTACCAGTTTTATACTCAAAGAACATCTGATATCCTGCGCATTCGCCCTCAATTTTGCGGGTTACGGTGTCACGGTGACGGTTTACTAAAACTCTAGAGAAAGTAATTATGTTTTTTATAATTGTTCGGTCAAAGAAGCAATCCTAACTAGCAGGGAATAACCGTAATTTAATTGAACTATATGACTAGTAAAGTCTTTTGAGTTACGGGTGGCAACATTTGCATTTAGAATTTTAGCAACAGCTGTGATATTGGCGCGTCGAAGAACTTGCATCATTGTCATTCCAGAAACTGAGCGACTTTCTTTTGTCTTTCAAACAACAAATTTGAAATTCGTATTTTGTGAAGGCCGAAAAGAAGATTGGACCTGTCACGGCTTTATGCTGCTCTTTTAACCGCGTATTATACGCAAAAGGAGAACGACTATGCGTTGTGTGACAGGTGATTTTTTTAAAACCACCGAAAGCGGGAACGAAACGTACAGAAGAATTTAGGCAGGAAGCAGTTCGGATAGCGTTGACAAGTGGGCCGATACGAAAGCAGCTAGCTAGCGATATAAATGTTGGGTTTTCAGCGCTGTGCAAGTGGATACAACCAGACCGTAAAAACCCAGAGAAACCTTCAGCTTAATCTGACCTAGAGCGTGAAATTTCAGATCTCAGAAAAGAAAACCGCTTCCTGTGTAAGGCGTGAGGAGAGGAATATTTTAAAAAAGGCAACGGTGAATTCACTCCTTCATTGCAATATCTGATGTTTAGATGTTTGCAATGAAGGATATGAAATGCCCAAAAGTGGAAGAGCTGCCTATCGTGCTGTTCAAGCTGAACTGCGCGCACTCACACAAATACTCAGATTTAAATTTTGCCTGCTTTCACAACACCATACTTTACGTGATCATGTTGCCGAAAAGCTTGCATTGGAATGGTCTCCCACCCAAATACCTGGATGGTTGGGTCGCGAATATGATAATGACCCTACGTCGATCTACCAGAACGTGTTGTTCAGCTTCGAGAAAAGCAGGAATTTGTTAGTCCGACAGTTGTCGCGATATGTCCTGTCATGTCGCGACCAGTCACGATAAGTCGGAACCTGTCGCACCAGTTGGGGAAACAGTACAATTAGATGAGTTGAAGAAACTACAAGAACAAGTAATGTCACTAAAGATCGATAAAAGGGTTCGTGATGGTTTGCTTGATCAGATGAAAAGCGACCGTAAAGATTTGCTTTCTCAGCTACAGGGGCATGTTAAGACATCAACTGAGCAAAGCCGCGTGCTTGAAAGTGCTTGAAGGGCGTCCTCGGATTAAGCGGACCATGTGGTCTAGACGTGCGCAAGAATATGAAGCGAAAATCAATTCGGGTGATTTAATCCTTGTGTCTGAAGTTGTGCGTGATCTTTTCCGCACAGAAGCTCAGCCTGAACAGTCCTATTCAGAACGTCAATTATATGAGTTGGCTCTTGATCGGATGTCTCGTGAAGTGGCTGTTGTCAAAAAGTATGATGACAAACAAGCCATTGAAGAGATGGAAATTGTTATGCGTGGCTCTAAGTACCGCATACCTAAAGAAGACAAAGACGATGATAAATCAACAGAAGCAGCAGCATAATATTAGAACTGCTTCTAGAGTCATTCATGTCTTCATTGACCTAGAACGACCTATTTAAGTGATTGAAACTACGGCGTTTCATGCCCTGTTTGTGATTCAAACAAAACATGAAACGCTCTAATAGGTTTAAGGCTCTTGTTAAAACTTTTGACAAGAGCCTTTTTTGTGCGTGCTGGTTAGTTTAAAGATATTTGCGCAGTGCTGGATGGTCCCGTAGCTCAGTCGGATAGAGCACCAGATTCCTAATCTGTAATACGGGTTATTCATACACTCTCATAACGACTATTTTTCCTTGAATTTCGGCTATTCTTGCTTTATTTAGTTCTCATTACTATTCATTTAAATCACTGTTATTTAAGTAATTTATGCGACTAAAAAGAGACTAGAATGCATTTAACTGATATTACAGTAAGGAATTTGGCAATCCCGTTGAAGGGGCAGAAAACTTATTTCGATGATGCTTTGTCAGGTTTCGGTGTTCGTGTTTCGCAGACAGGTAGAAAGTCGTTTGTTGTCATGTATGGCAAGGCTCGACAGTTGAAGACGTTAGGCAAATACCCCGATAAGACATTAAAATCAGCCCGTGAGGAAGCTAAAACGTTCTTAGCTGCTATTCCCAGATATGTCCATTATCACTGTCTCAGAAGCGCGGAAGGCTTTTCTTTCTCACTGCAAAGTCAAAAACAGAGCTGGTACTGTCAAAGAGTACACACGTTTGTTGAAAGCACACCTTCCTAGTGGACGTGTCCGTGATATGTCACGTCAGTCACTTATGGCATATTTCCGCACACTACAGGACAAGCCCTCAGCACAGGCACATGCGGCAACCGCCATAAGTGTTTTCCTCAATTGGTGTGTGACGAATGGGTGGATCAATTTTAATCCCATTGCAGGGCTAAAGGGTTTTACTTCATACACACCGTGTACGAGAATACTTACGGATGATGAGTTGATTGTTGTATTCAACCATGCACTCTCGCAGCAAAAGCCGTTTTATCAAATCATTGCACTGTGCATACTAACAGGGCAACGGAGAGGTGAAGTAGCAAAGATAAGGTGGAAACACGTCACCGAAAACACAATTACCATTCCCCGTGAAGTTGCAAAGAACAAGCGCGAGCTAACGTTCCCAATAGGTGAACTCACACGTACAATTCTCGATACCATACCGCAATCTAGTGACATGTTATTTAGCGGAAGAACGGGTACAGGTTTTAATAGTTGGTCGAAGTCCAAAAAGCTCTTTGATAAAGACCTAGAAATTGAACACTATACAATTCACGACTTGCGGCGCACCTTTGCTTCTACACATGCCCAATTGGGAACACCCATCCACGTTGTCGAAAAACTGTTAAACCATGTCTCTGGTTCATTTGGTGGTGTCGCTGGTATTTATAATCGCTACTCGTACTAGGACGAAATGCGCGCAGCTTGCGCCCAATACGAAGATCACATACGCTCACTGTGCTTAGGCAATAACCAAACCTGAGTATCACGTGGTACTCCCTCAAAAGGAGACACGTGATGAGAATATTAACGAGAGCACAAGTACGAGATAGGGTTTCAATTTCCTTTGCTGAAATAGCACGCCGTGAAGCGAGGGGTGAATTTCCAAAGCGTATTCAAATCTCGCCTAACCGTGTTGGTTGGCTTGAAGATGAAATTGATGACTTTATTATTATGCTGATTGCAAAACGTAATAAGCTCGCAGGTACTCCCTAACGGGAGGGGGTGTGATTAGCGTCACACCCTTTTTACTTTGTTATACAGGAGGCTTTACGGCCTCCTTTTTCTTGTGCTGTATGGTCTGTGCTAAGGGGATACGCTAAGGGTACTTGTATCCCTTTTACCAATCCCCAACATGTCGTACTATGCCCACTCATACGCCACAACAGTGGTCAGGCTCACGCCATGACTTTCTAACCTTCCTCTCATCTAAAAGACAGAGACCAAGCCCCGCACGTATTAAAGACACGCACAGGGCAAGCTTAGAAAGTCATGGCGCAATCCTGCACCAGACCACTGTTGGGCGACACTAGTACTTTGACTTTGTATGTTGGTTTTGACCTGATCGTGTATATTGGGTTGGCTGGGCCGCGATGGCCGTCGAGGCCCAGTTTGCCGTGTAAAACCATATCGGACATTGTTATGAATGTTCATTCGGTCCTCCATTTGGTGATTGTGGTTTGGTAATTCCAATCAGCATAGCAAGGATCGAATGAACAACCTATTGGAAGATCACACTTAGCACCGTTCCCGAGAAGAGTGAGGAGGATGTTAATCCAAGTCTCTCCAACCTTAACACAAAGACGTGCAAGCACTTGGCATTTCAGTCGAGATTGAGCACTTTGGAGCGGGTGACCTGCGCCCCTTGACGCCCTCATTCATAAGTAGAGTCCTTTGGTTGATATTACATTTATTTGCTCGATGGAAGCCCGCTGTGAGTGGGGCCGCCCCACGAGCATGAGCGAGCGGCGGGCGGTGGCTGGGGGAAGTCCTTTATGGGCAGAGTGTGGTTTGACATTGTTGTAGTCATAACGCCATATCGCTAACTTGTTTCAGGCGTCTTCCAGCGTGTTAAAAATTTCCTCATTAAGACATTTGTCACGCAGGCGACCGTTGAAGCTTTCCACGAATGCATTCTGAGTTGGCTTTCCAGGCGCAATGTAATGCCAGTTCACCCTCGTGTTGTTCTGCCATTCAAGAATAGCTTGACTGGTAAACTCGGTGCTATTGTCCGACACGATGGTTTTGGGTTTGCTATACAATCGGATCAAGGCATCAAGCTCGCGAGCCACATGAGCACCTGATAGTGACGTATCAACAATCAAAGCCAGACATTCACGCGTGCAATCATCAATGACGTTGAGCATCTGGAACCGGCGGCCAATTCCAAACACATCAGAGACAAAATCCAGTGACCATCGTTCTCCAGGACGCCTGGGAACCTCCAGCGGTACCCGTGTTCCAACAGCACGTTTGCGGCCTTTACGGTGTTTCACGGCCAATCCTTCCTGAGTGTACAGGCGTCTCAACTTCTTGTGGTTCATAAAAATACCCTCGCGTTCCAGCATCAAGCCAATTCGGCGATAACCAAACTGGCGGCGTTCATTTGCAATTGCTTACATACGTTCCCTGATCCAGGGATTGTCTGGTTCAACTTTCCGCCTGATCGTTTTGGGATCGACGCTGACCAACCTGCAGGCACGCCGCTGAGAGACCTCATAGTTTGACAGGACTTTCAGTGCAGCGGCCTTGCGCAGCTGGGACGTCGTTAGTTCTTTCCCAGCGGGTCTTTCAGGATCGAATTATCAAGCATGCTGTCAGCCAGCAGTTTCTTGAGCCGTGCGTTCTCGCTCTCAAGCATTTTGAGTTTGCGCGTATCCGATACATCAAGCCCACCATACTTGGCTTTCCACTTGTAAAACGGTGCAGAACTGACGCCATGACGACGGCAAATCTCGCCCGTCGCCATACCACGCTCCTACTCAGCTAAAATCGCAATAATCTGTTCTTCAGTAAATCGGGACTTTTTTATTTTCATCCATCTCCTTGGTTGATGGACTCTACTTTCAAACGAGGGGCCAAACGGGGCTCAGGTCAGGCATATCCAATCTTGTTTGAAATAGATGTGATTGCCGACCAGCGAGAGCGATCATCAATCTCATTCTCTAACACCATCCGAACAGCTCGTGCGCGAACCTCAAGTGAAAATTTATTTCTTGTTTTGCTCATAATAGCTCCTTTTACTATGAAATAGGAGCCTCTGGCAAACTAGGGGCTATTCAAACCGCTGCAAATGGAGACAGTAATTGCGCTCCGACATCCCCTCTTCCCATAGATCTGGCTCTTGATGTCATCAAAAACAGAACGTGTATCAAGAAATTTATTCATACAACTAGGAAAATTCCTACAGGTGTAAAAACCTCAATTTACACATGGATGTCCACTTTATCAAGGCAAACCCAACTGCAACACATACCCCCAATTTGACACTTAGGAACGACTTAGAATTCAGTCTTACTTAACATTACGCCAGAGACCACCACTCAGCCGTAAACTCTCAGGGCCGAGTAAAAAGAAACCGCGAATAATGTCAAAAAATTCATCTTCCCAACGGCTCACGAAACTTTCTACACTTTCGTTGTGATCTGGGCCTGGTAAACTTTTCAGATAAAACTCGATCTTGTTGCCATTCCAGATAGGCGCTGCAAAAACTGTGGGCACGCCGAGGCGATGGGAGGTTCTTGGAACAAAATCGGAATAAGTTATCGTTTTTCCTTCAAATTCTATAGTTGGAGCCGCTGGATTAAGCGCGCCATCTACTGCAATAGTAACAGCATACTGGTCTGACAAAGCCTTGTAAACTTTTCCAACAACTTCAATTTCTGTTTGATCGCTCGTTGAAATCAATGTTTCATCATAGATAGGTGAAGCTATTTGTGGTGTCGAGGCCAACCACTTGTTTCGGATACCAAGTTTATGTAAAGCCAGCGGTCCTGCATAAAGTGGGCCTACGTGTGCTGATGCAATAAGTAACCCGTTTCCCTTCTTCATTAAGTCATTGAGAATTACCCCTGCTTTATCAAGGTTATGAAAAATTTCAGCAACATCATCGCGATGCTCAGACTTTACTTCAAGCCAGTCAGCAATCAACTTGTCTGCCCCAAAACCCCATTTCACCTTTTTTTCCCAATCTTTCCTGTTCAACAGCTCAGATGCTCCAATTTGGCGTTCATAAATCTCATAAGCCCAATCCAGACGTGCTTGGGGAATTTTAATATTATCCAGGCGAGAATTGAGAAAGCGGAGGCCCTGTTGAATTGAGTTCGGAAGTTTTGACCTTTTGGTATTTTTATATTTCCTGTACATCTCACGGGCTTCCTGCTCTAAACCCGCCTGTGACAAAGTTGAAATCGTTAAACGTTGCCAACTATCTGCACTACCACCAGTCATTTCAGAAACTTCACAAAAAACCGTTGCAGCTTCTTGAAATTTGCGTGAAAACTTTAGAGCTTGGCCTAAACCGACCCGGGCATGGATTGAATCAGGAGCCAGTTTGCTGGCAATTTTAAAATGTTTTGCCGCTGACCTTGGTGCGCCATCTTTCATCAGTAAATCAGCCATCAGCAAATGACTCTTGAGGTCTGCATCATCAATTGAAATAGCTCGTTGCAAATGGCTCATAGCTTTCTTTCGCTGCTCTTGAGAGTTTGCCAGCGCAGAAGCGGCTAGGAAGCGCAATCTAGTACCATCTTTGCCACCAGAAATAGATTTTTCGCAGAGGTTTGACGCCAGATCATATTTTTTCATGTCCAGAAAGTGTTGCGCAGCTAAAGTTACCGCTTCAACTGACGCATTTTCAGCCGCAGCAATTACTTCTGCTGCTCTTTCGGCCTTCTCGGTTAATCCATTACGGTTCAACGCCATTAAACTAAGTTGAGCAAACCGAATATCTTTTATCCACAATCCTTCGCCATCTTCAGCCAACTTGCAGGCATTTGTGAGGTTATTGTTTTGTAGGTAAGAAAGTAAGAGTTGATTTTTAACTAACGTATTGTCAGGGTCACAAGCACAAGCACGCTCAAGAACCTGAGCAGCTTCTTTTCTGCGACCATCTCGAATCAACACACTTGCCAGAGAAGCCATATTTTTGACATCGTCAGGGTAGGCATCCACCAAGATACGCAACATAGTTTCAGCTGTGCTAAAATCTTTCTTTTTCATCGCCTTGGCGACCACTAGAGTCCGCACTAGTCCGACATTCGTTGCAACTCGTAAAGTTTCCTTGGTCAAAAGGTGGGTAGCAATGTCCAGTTCCCCGCAGTTTGAAACAGAAACTCCGAACATAATGATTTCTTCGGGAGTGATGCAACCTGCGTCATATAACTCAACAAAATGTTCGGCAGCAATTTCCCATTTTTCGCCATCGAAAGACTTTTTTGCCAGCGCTCTTTGTTCTTCCATACTTTCTGCTTCCATCATATCATCTGTTCAAAAACAAAAATTTTCATCGAGTACGCATTCGTACTGCAGTGGTAAATACCGAGAACACAAGATTAAGCATCAGCAACCCAAACAGAACGAACACCAATAATCGGACCTTGCTGGCATTGTCTGGAAATTGGGTTTCTAACGCAGGGACGATTACAGTGAGATAACGACGCTGTAACAATGCGTCTTGGCGAGAGTTTTCAAGTGATTTCAAAGCCAGTTCCCAGCGTTTTTGGGCGATATCTTTTGTAATACTTGCATATTCAAACTTTGCTAAAATGCTATTTAGTGATTTTTCATCGTTCTCTCCAACCAATCTGTTTTTTTGTTCAATCAACTGATCTGTTAAAACCTTAAGTTCAGCTCCAATCCGAGTAGTGATCGGACTATTCCTGACATTTGAACCAAGTTGAACATCGCGGACACGTTCTGTTTCCTTAATGCGATCTTCCAGTGCCTGGATACTTTTGTATACCGCCAAAACGGTTTCGCGAGGGTTGAGCTCCCCGAATTTGATTTGCAAGTCAATAATCGATTGGCGGGTTGATTGCAAACTTTGTTCAGCTTTCTGCATTTCCTGAAACATAAGATTTACTTGATCATCATTAATTTGTTTTGACAGTAAGTTCATTTGTTTCTCCGTCCTTTTCAATAGCGAATTCGAAAACCGGACCGAATCTTGAGGCGTTCGAGCCAATACAAACAATCGTAAAATGCCTTCCTGAATATCAATACTGACATTAACCCGCCGCTTGTAGTTGAAAAAGCTGTCCATCCCAAACATTTTATTCAAATGTGAACGTGAAAGCCAGTCAAGTTTGTTGCTCATAAAATGAGTCTGCATTTGTTCGGTTTTTTCCATATATTTCATCATCACGGGAGATAAAATAAACTCTCTTGCCAAGAAAGAATCTCGTAGAGAATCTGAAAAACCGCTGCTACCCAGAATACCAGACAAGCCAGAGGTGTCAGCTTTTTTAGCGGTGTGAATTGAAAAAACGGCCTCTGAAGAATATAATGGGGTTGCAATAAGAAACAAATATATTGCAGTCGCTAGCGTCGGAAAAATAACGAAAAAGAAGAATGTGACCGTTGAGCGCATTTGCGCGGTTTTTCGGTTACGAATGAGCTTCCGCTTTGCTATTTTTAAAGACTCTGCATCTGGTAACTTCTCAGCCGCTTTAAGACGCAAAGCCTCTTGTTGTTCAGCAATACGTTGCTGTGCTTCAAGTTTTGCCTGCTCAGATCGTTTTATTCTATCTTTATCGGCTTCTTCAATTCTTTTTTGGCGTTCAATTTCTGCTTGCTTTAGCCTTTCTTCTCGCTCGAGGTGTGCCGCGTCCAAGCGCATTTGACGCTCTTTCTGCCCCTGCTTTTCCCTTTCTTCTCGCCAATTAGCTATCCTGTTTTTATCGTCAGTTGGATTTGCTTTTTCTGATTGGTCACCTTTAATACGCTTTTGAATAGGCCGGGGATTAGAAACCTTTTTTAGTGAACCAGAAAAATCTTTCTTTGGGTTGACCATTAATTCCCACCTTCCAACATAAAAGCTGCTTCGTTAAAATCTTTACACATTATGATCTGCCCATGATAGAGAACAGCTACTGAATCACACAACCTTTCAAGCGCTCGCTGATTTCGCGAAGCAAAAACAAATGTCTTGTTGGCAATACGCGCCTCCAGCATCACTTCACATTTTGCCCGAAACTCTTCATTCCCAACACCCACATTCTCATCAGCAATGTAAATATCAAAATCCAGCGACATACTCAATGCAAACCCCAAAGCGGCTCGCATTCCTGAAGAATATGTTTTAATTGGTTGAAAGAAACTCTCACCCAACTCAGAAAATTCGTGACAGAAACAAGTTATCTCTTTGTCTACCAGATTGTACAAACTAACAAGCATGCGAACATTTTCTTCGCCAGTTAGTTCAGGGTGAAATCCAGCAGCCATGCCAATTGGCCATGAGGTTGTGCCAGTGATTATCAAGCTGCCCTCATCAGTCTCCTCAACGCCAGCCAACAAACGGATTAATGTCGTTTTACCAGCAGCTGGCCCAGTCAACACCCCTAGATGTTGGCCATCTAGGATATCAAATGTCTGATTATGCAAGATCACCTCATAAGAGGTTCCTTGCCGATATGCTTTGCTGACATTGGAAAATGAGATCATTTTAGATATTATACTGTTTTTTAGCGGTCAGAGTTTTAATAAGAACAGCCGTCAGGTTCATGCCAACAATCCAGGCTAAAGGAATAAGAGGGTCTGCAATTCTTGATGAATACCCCAGAAAAGATGCACTTCGCATAATTTCTATTGCCTGCAGTAGCGGGTTGTATTGCATCACATTTAACAATCCCCCTGGTAACTCGTTAGCCACAAAGAATATTCCCGACAACCAGAACATTGGGCGCAAAAGTATCGGTACAAATCGTACAGTGGCTTCTGAGATTTGCGTAAATGCAACTGCCATGTGGCCAAAACTTGCACCAAGCCCCCATGCAAGCGTAAAACCAAACATAGTCATCGCTGGATCCGCCACTTCAAAGTGAGAAAATATCAATTCGTTTCCTGCCATCAACACGATATAAATCAAGATAGCATTCATCAATTCCATTAATGTTGAGGCGACCAAAATATCATTGGCTGAAATATTGGCGAAATATCTCATATTCTTTTGAGCTTTTGATATGCGCATCGTCGCTGAAATAGTCGTTCGAAAGATCGTATAGGGTAACATTCCTGCGATCAAAAAACTAATTATATCAGTATGAATTGGTGTTAGTCGACCGACTAGACTGAAAATTACAGCAATACTCGCAATCCAAACCAATGGTGTCACAAAAGCCCATGTATAGCCAAGTGGATCGCCAGAAAATCTAGCACGGACTTCGCGGACCATTAATGCCCTTAAAGATCCATACCATTGGATTAACAAAGTTATGGAACTCTGCTGATCTGTGCCGCTTTTTCCAACTGGAGTTGAATATGGCGATATCATTCCTCATGCCTTATTCGCGGTTTCAGTCTTTCATATAAAATAGCTTCATTAGGCAACTGAGGTTTAATTTTTTGGAACTCATTTCTGGCATTTTCAAAATCCATTTTTGCCAGCAGTGTTTCAGTGAAATAAATTCTTATCAGTGCATCTTCACCATTAAAATTAATACCGACCTTAAAGAAATCCACCGCGCGATCATATTCGCCACGGTCATGAAACCAGCGCCCTACCAAGCCATTAGCCCTGCCTGCACGTTTTGGAACCACTTTAGTCCACTGGTTAAGAGTTTCTATAACATCTTCTGGATTGTTGGTTGCTTTAGCAGCATCTAGGTAGAGGGTCCAAAACGATGCCGATTTATTGCCAAGCGCAGCCTGTTTTTGGGTGATTTCAAATGCTTTTTCCGCTTGATCCAGTTTAATAAAGGTTCTTGCCTTGAGCAAATCAACACCACCAGTTGGGTCAGCTGGTGCATCATTTAGAACAGAAATAACCCCCGAAAAATCTTTAATGGACGTTAAAAACTGAGCGTGATCCAATGCAAATTCCACAGAAGTTGTTGAAAATTTTGCAAATTCATTAAAAAATGCAGCAGCATCATCTTGCGGTCCCTCGCGCACCTTAGATGCACGTTCAACAGCCATAACTTCGCCGCCATCTGAAATAGCATCACGATGGTCATCCAAAGACCACTTTGCCCCAACAAATGCGTCGACCATGCGGTTAATGTTAAGAGCCACTATCTCGTCAGTAACATGAACAAAATCATCCAACCAAGCATTTTGCCGGTTGCTCAGCATAATGGATTCATAGCTGGGATAATAGGTGACATTATTGTGCTCAGCAACGACAGTATCAGCAATCACACGCAAAAGAGATTTCGAATAAGAGTTCGCGACAATAACATCATCTTTGCGGTGTGTTATTGTAAGAGGAACAGGTGAAACTGTTACTATAATTTGCACATCATCCCGTCCATATTTGCGGATCAAGTTGATCGTTTTTTCAAGATATCCGTGTGCCTCTTCATAAGATAAAACATGCAATTTGAACCTTTCTGGCTCTTTGCGAAGCATCGACGGTCTTGGTGAGGAATTGAGATAAAAATCTGTTTTGGAATCATACCACACCTCAACAAGTCCCAGTGTGATTACAATAACTCTGCATTCTGCAAAGCTGCGATACGCTTCAGTTATCGCGGTCCGCCGTTTAATTACGGTTTCATAGTCCGCAGGTCTGATCGATGATATTACATGCATATCAACGAATTTACCTTTTTGCACTTCAATGATATGATCAGATGGTACAAATTCCTGAACGCCAAGTGCCCAGGCAAATTCATTATAGATCGATGGGGTTCCAAAATTATTGACGACGCCAGAATCCATCCCCATGAATTCTTCACGTTTGAATAATTCGCGCATCGGTATTTTAAAGCCACGTTTTATCAACGCAACTTCTACATGACGGGCAAAACAAGAACCAACAGTAAAAATCCTCTCTCCTGATTCCATTTGAAAAGGAACGGGAAACCATGGTTTTGTAATAGGTTCGACACGATTTTTCTGAACTCTATTACCCCATGTTGCAAAGGGGTTTTCCTTACGAGTGGCGACAGCATCATCACCAGACATTTCAATTATTGGCATGCTCTTTTTTGTCCTTTTGTTTGACAAACCTGTACTGAACGAAAATTTACATATACTTATCAAGTATTTACAAAGTTGTGTTGGAATTATCACTAAATGATTTCAGGTACCAAGGCATCACCTCGTGCAAGCCTTTATCTATATCATAATCTGGGTTATAGCCGAGCATATCACGTGCCTTGAAAATATCTGCTTGTGAGTGACGCACATCTCCTTTTCGAAAATCGACATGAACTGGTTCTGCATTATAATTAATGTTCAAATTTTTCAATTCTGTTTTCAAACTTAGAAATAACTCATTCAGTGACGTTCGCGCATTAAAAGCAACATTGTAAATTTCGTCTCGTGCGCTGTTTGGTGCGACAGCGGCCAACAGATTCATTTGGACAGCATTATCAACATAGCAAAAATCACGACTGGTTTCACCATCACCATTTATCATCACAGTTTCATTAGACAATATGGCGTTTATCCATTTGGGTACAACAGCTGCATATGCGCCATTGGGATCTTGACGCCGACCAAAAATATTGAAGTAACGCAGACCGATGCATTTAAACCCGTAAGTGCGGGCAAATACGTTAGCATATAACTCATTGACATATTTTGTAACAGCGTAGGGTGAAAGTGGATTACCGATCGTACCCTCAACTTTTGGCAATGCCTCATGGTCGCCATAAGTTGAACTGGAAGCTGCATAGGTAAAGCTATCCACGTTTGCATCGCGGGCCGCCACGAGCATATTCAAAAACCCACTAATATTCGTGGCATTGGTCATGATCGGATCTTCGATGGACCGCGGAACAGATCCAAGCGCCGCTTGGTGGAGGACGCAGTTCACGCCTTCAACAGATTTCCGGCAGTCACTCAAGTTGAGTATATCACCTTTGATAAATTTAAATTTTTTCCAAGACTCAGCACCCACACTAGCCTGCACCTGATCCAAATTATGCTGGAAGCCTGTTGCAAAATTATCCAACCCAACAACTTCCTGCTCCAAGTTTAACAACGCCTCTAAAATATTAGATCCGATAAAACCCGCGACACCAGTCACCAACCACTTACGCGGTCTTAATTTTAAATCCGCTCGGATTTTTTGATAGGCTCTAGACATAAGAAAATTTCTCTTCAATTAAAATATTGTTCAAAATTTTTGATTTAAACACAACCCCAATGGGTTGAATGTAAATATACAAAAGAACAATCATAGGTAGTTAATTATATCCCACAACCACACCACAAAGCAAGTCTCACACTTTCCAATTACCGTTAATATGGAATAGTTTAAAACAAAAAAACTGTGTTTTTATCTGTTATTTTCTTCAAGTTTTTATCAAAAGTGCAACCGTATTTTCAATCATGCTTTGAATCGAGAATTTTGATTTGGCAAATTCTTTCGCAATTTTTGACAATTCCTTATTACTCCGAACCAACTTAAGTAAATCTTGCACTTTTTCACACATTTCCTTAGTGGTTGGACTGACTAATTCTGAAAGAATAAACCCGGTTTCCCCCTCCAAAAATGTTTCATTCGCATTTCCAGCGGGCGTTGAAACCACTGCCACTCCCATCATTTGTGCTTCAATCAAAACGTTGGGCAATCCTTCGTAACGCGACAGGAGCAAGAAAACGTCTATTTTTTTCAACCAAAACGGTACATTTGTTGATGCACCAACAAACAAAACTCTATGATCTATACCAAACTTTTGGGCACGTTCTTTTGCTTCCTCCAACAATCGTCCACCCCCTACAAGTACAAACCGTGCGTCAGGGTGTTTAAAAAGATATTCACGAGCAAATAAAACCCACAGCAATGGCCGCTTATCTGTATCGAACCTGAAAACACTGCCGACTGTATGTGTGGCATCAGCAGTTCTATTGTTAAAATCTTGCCACATCTCCTCATCGTCAACCGATTTTTTTTCAACCATTTTGGCGACGCCATTTGGAACAATTACAAACCTGTCAACAGGAATATCCAGCCACTCACTATAAGCAAGAGCTGTAATATAGCCATTTGAAGCAAACTGAACACCAGGTATCTTTGCCAATGCACGATACATTCCATAGTATTCTTCGCGAAAAAGGTGCGGGCGCAAATTTGGTGGCAAGCCTCTCATGTTTACTATTATTTTCGGCACTTCTGCAATTAAAGCAGCCAACGCACCCTGCAATACGGCACCGTCCTGCCATAAATAAGCAACTTCTGTTTTTGCCTCGCGAAAATAAGAAACTAACCGCTGAACTCCAAACATTGGGATCCGTGGCAGGACCGCCAATAATGTAGAAAGCATTTCATTATCAGGGCAAATTTCATCTAGTTCACTAGGTGTTATATTTTGGCTCTGGCGCACTGTCACATTACCAGCCTGTGCCACCGATAGATAAAAATCTTTTCCCGCCGAAGAATCCAGCGTTGTAACCAAAATTTCAAACGGACCAACAAGTTTTGCTCCTGAAACTACTTTATTAGCAGACTGTTGTTTTAACAAATTAACAGCTGTATTAACCATTTGGCGTTCAGCACCGCCTGCAGCCAAAGACCCCGTAAAGAGAGATGTAGAACCTAGTTGCCCAGGTAACTGCGTCTTGAGTTTTCGATCTTTAAATATCAAGATTGCCATATGGTAAGCCAAGATGCTGGTATTTTTATGATTGCGCCAGTCACTGGGTGCAATTTGGTCTAACACTTGAATTGAAGCTGACAATTTATGCTGGAGAGCTTTTGCAGACGGTGGCAGCTCTTTTTCCTCACTAATGGGCAACATACATTCTAACGCTCTGACAATATCTCCGCGCTGTACGTGGTTCCTGGCAAGGATGGTTCTCAAACCGATATTATCGGGAAACTTCTTCATACCTTTTGAAAGCAAGGAATCAGACATCTCGTGTTCTTTGATTTCTTCGTATAACAGCGCGCATTGCTGCACTTCAGCAGCAGACAAAAAATTACCCGAAAACTTACTATCGATATAGGCAATAGCTTCTTTAACTTTGTGTTCACGAAAGAACCAACGTACGCAGTAGCGTTGAGAAAGATAACAATCAGGAAACTCTTTTGACAGATCAAGCCACGACTCAAACATCTTGCTTTTTTGTCTTGTTTTTTCAAGTAAGATTAATTCAGTCAGTTTCAGATCGTGCATATTTGGAAAAATTTCCAGCATAGCCCTCACCCGCTGAAGTCCCTTTACTGCCTCTTTTGGTACACCGGCAGACGCGAGGATTTCCTTGCATTCTTTTTTTGCCTGTACCGCATCAAGTCCAGCGGACCTCAAAAAATTATTCAATTTACGATTCCACTTCAAAATATCTCACAAGATCCAAAAAAATCACATCACACTCGCGTTAAGGCGACGAATTGTTTTCTCGCATTTAGCAATTTGATTGTATGCATTTTCAGGATCATCAATCAGCTCGGCATACTTTTTCCACACGGGGAGAGCTTCTTGGTAATTTTTTTCCTTGGTTAGCTCTTGCGCCATCACCTTTAGCCCAAACGTGTCATCTGGGTCTTTAGCGAGTAGCTGATTTGCTAAAACCAACTTATCAATATCTGAATCTTCTTCAAAATTCACCAGTCGTTTTCGGGTTAGCCTAAGTATGGAAAATTTGGTGCTCACAGCTTTTGTATCCTCGGCGTCAATACTTAAGGCAACTTGAATCAAATTCCACGCATCTTCTAATTCGCCTTCCTTCATTTTTTTACGACCAATTGAAACTGTCTGCATCACCAATCGCTTTAAACCAGACTCTGCAGTCTCAATTGTCTTTTTGTTTGCATCATTATCTTTCGGTGTAGTTTCTAGGACTTTGTTAAAAGCCTTTGCGGCCAATGAGTATTTTTGCAAGGCAAGGCTTGACCGCGCCAAAAACAACCAGGCTACAAAATCTAACGCATTAGCAGCTACAGTTTTTTCAAACCACACTAACGTATTCTCATGATCTTGAAGTTGAAAAAAGGCCCGGCCAATAAGTAAAAAACTACCCTGTATTTCCGGTAAAATATACTCACACTCCTGGCTCAAGCTCCCTACTAGGGCAAAGTCTTTTGCCACATAAGCAGCTCGTAATTTTGCCCGTATATTAACCCAATAGGGTTTGATAAGTTGTTTGGCTTGCTTGTTATCATCAAGGTCACATGCCGCGCGCAAATAAAGCATTGCTTCATTTCTATCGCCATTCTCTTCAGCAAGTTTGGCTTTCTTAACCCAAGACGCACTTAACTTTTCAATTTGTTTGCTAAAATCTGAGCTTAAATTCTCATTGTTACGCATGATAACTAGGGCATTCACAACGCTAACTGCAATGCCCTTCTCTATTGCCGTTTTCAAAACGGCTTCAATTTTGTTATTTCTGTTATTAGAGTCCTCGGCAAGGTTAATCAGTGACGTTTCGAGTTCGACGGACTCTCCTTTTTCTGCCAATAGTTCAACAAAAAGACAAATTGCATCAAAATATGTTGGTGACAATTCCAAACTTTTACGACACCAAATTTCCGCCATATCGAACTTTTGTGTTGCTGAGAAATTATATGCAGCGTTGTAAGCTGCTTTTGCATCATTGTAAGAATGATTGAAACATGCGATCCAAAGGTTTATTGCATCCTCCAGATTTCCGAGAAATTGCGCAGCATTGGCAGCCATTTCCATACTCTGAATTGACTGGTCGCCGAACTCATCGAGAATTTCGTTTGCATGTAAAACATCTGGCCAGCTATTCGCCTGGAATGCAACTTTCATCATACTAAACGCATCATCGGAGCCAACTTGATCAACGCTTTCCAAAATTGTGAATGATTTTTTCGCAACATCAAAAGCATCATTCAAAACACTGTAGTTAAAACGAAGTCTATGTAACTCAACACTGAAAGGGAATTTATCAATTTCTGTATTGCAAACCTCTGGGTTCCAAGAATCACCATTTCGTTTTAAAAAAGTTTTTACACGTTGAATAGATTCCTTTAATTCTTCTGAATCATCATCTATCGCAGGATCAATTCCAAACTTAAGTTTAAGAGGAATGATGAATTTCTCATCCCAATCAAGCAGTATTTTTTCTTCAAACTCACTGGTGAAATGCGTTAGACTTCCATCGTTTGTAAACGATTTAACCTGCGAAAATGTTTCCATTAAATGAGTTGGATTATATAAGGTGGCATTGATCCTGCCTGCAGCTTTTTCAACCATATCGACCAGCGCTGATCTGGTTTTTAGCCAAACACCAGATTCATTTTTGGCATTGCAATGTGTTACAAAAACGACCTTTGGAAGTCGATCCATCAACTCTAACATTTCACTTTCAAGACGTTCTGGAGTAACCGCTTGACGGGTAACACGGCTTAATAAATCTTGATCCGTAGCGTCGTAAGCTAAAAAGCTCTTTTCTCCTTCAAGAAATGTCCGGCGTTCTTCCAGAGTGCCCGTTTTAACCAGGCGCCAAAACATACGAACTCTGTCTGTGTCAGAAAAAAATTCGCTAAAATGCTGCTTCCAATAGTTCGTTTGGACAAATACCCCATCGATTTCAAGTACATTACCTGAAGACAACTCGATAAAATATAAATCTGACTTGATGTTTTCACCAAATGCATGCTCACTAAGCCTTTTTGCAGAAAGCATTACAGGTTTTAAAACATCATCAAGTTTAAAATCCCCTTGGAGAAACTTCACCATTTGTAAAGCTTCTGAACAAGAGTGGGTATAACCAAATACACGCTCAAGATTTAAAGTAATTCGACGTCTCGCCATATCACTGCGTAAAACATTGGTAATCCGACACGACCCCAGAGGGGTTACCATAATTTTATTCATATTTTATCCTGATTATGGATTCATACCAACTCTTTTCAGTATTACTGTGGCACTGGCTTTTGTTCAAAGTTTCACGATCACCCATCAGTGACATTGCAAAAAAAATATGGTTCCAATTCGAAGTGTTAGTAGTTGAAAAAGTCATTAATCTACAAAATCACACGATCATAATGACCAGTAGTTAACTGAATCATCAAAATCAGAGGAAGGTATTTGTGATTTTATATCTACAAAAACACCGTTTTTAATAAGTTTACTGGTAAATTGTTCAACGCCACCCGCAAGATACTCTTCATGTGGGACTGCAAGCACAAGGCAATGGAGATCCTTCATTTCATCCAATGAAACTTGCTGAAAGTCAGAACCACTGAATGATTCAGCCACGCCAAAGTATGGATCATGCACGAAGGGCTTGATACCATAAGCATTCATTTCGTTAATAATATCAATTACCTTTGAGTTTCTAAAATCAGGGACATTTTCTTTAAATGTCAGTCCGAGGATACCAATTCGCGCTGAGCGTACGGGCAAATCAGCAACGGCAAGCAATTTAACAATCCGCTGCGAAATAAAATTCGCCATTTGGTCATTAATACGTCGACCCGCCAAGATTACATCAGGGTGATAACCTAATTCTTCAGCTTTAGCGGTGAGATAGTAAGGATCAACGCCAATACAATGCCCCCCGACCAAGCCTGGCGTAAAGCGTAAAAAGTTCCACTTTGTGGCAGCTGCATCAATTACATGCATCGTCGAAATATCTAGAAGATCACAGATCAACGCCAATTCATTCATTAAGGCAATATTGAGGTCACGCTGAGTGTTCTCCAGCACTTTAGAGGCTTCAGCTACTGTTATTGAAGTAGCCTTGTGAACGCCAGCGCGAATAATTCTCTCATATAAAGCAGCAACGAGTTCAAGGGTTTCAGCATCCTGACCCGAAACAACTTTCTTGATATCTGTAAGTGAATGCTCTTTGTCTCCTGGATTGATTCGTTCAGGACTGTATCCCAATTTGAAGTCTACGCCACATTTCAAACCAGAAACACGCTCTATTACTGAACCGCAAAATTCTTCAGTCGCGGTTGGATAAACCGTCGATTCAAAAATGATAATAGAATTTGGTTCCAAATATTTGCCTATGGTTTCACACGCCATCCTTAAATAGCCTAAATCAGGACGATTGCCCTTGTCAGTTGGCGTAGGAACCGTAACGATAATGTATTTTGCACCTATGAGACAATCCGCATTGGAGGTAAACTTCAACCCATGCGCTTTCAATTCATCAGGATCAGTCTCTCCCGTGTAATCGTACCCGTTGCGAAGATCGGCAACTCGCTGGTTGTTTACATCATACCCCGTCAAATTGTCACAAACGGTCGAAAAGGCCACTGCAAGTGGCAACCCAACATATCCCAAGCCCACAACAACCAAATTTTCACTTATCCGTTCAGCCATTTTCTGTACCTTATAGCGTCGAATCCATACGCTTTCTAAAATTTAAAACTAAGAGTTAAGCAGCAATCAGACCGACCAGCCCATGTTATTATTTTGCTGACAAACCCACATAACGCAATCCTAAGCCCAAAAGAACCCACACCAAGCGCTCAAGCATCACTGCGGCGCTTTTCGTTTATGTAAGTGCTGATGGGTTAGTTAAATGCCCTCACAGACCCTGCTGTTGTGATACCAATCCCAACAGCCTGTCCCAGTATTTTCATAAATTTACTCACTTGAACCGATGAGGCATTCGCAACATAAATAGCATCCTTGCTATGCACACCAATCGCTTTTGCATAAAAATACTGGTTTGCATCACGCAAATTAAATCTGTAAATAACTGGAATTAGCGTTACACCATCTGCAACATCATCAAGGCGACCGAAATCAGCGAGCGTTTTGCGTGACTCGAAACGAAAAAGGAAAATTCCTGTCGGGTCAGCAAGTTCATCATCCAACCCACGCGCTTTAGCCAATGCTTCCAAAACAGTCAATTTCGATTGACCAAATTCAATCTGATCTTTCTTGGCTACGGCGCCAAAAGCTAAGAAATACTTTGGTTTCCGTTCAATTGAAACTTCGTCACGAGGTCGCAAATAAGTGTTTTTCCTAGAATCTGAAACCACATCATCAAGATAAATACTAGCCATTTGCCCAAGGCGCGTTAGCGTCAATTTTGTCTCATAATTTGGATATAAAGCCCCCCCAGAAACGGCCAACGCGTCGAGTAATTTATCATTACTGGGACCAATTGGGTAAACACCAGGTGTTTTGACACCGCCAACTATTGTAACAACATTTGTTGATTTTTTAATCCGCTCAATATGAACTTGCGGATTGTTTGTTTGTTTACTCAGCGCATTGCGGATTCGCCTAGACAATCCATTGGTAGACACGCCAATCGTACTAATCCGTCCAACATATGGGAATTGGATATACCCTTTGCGATCAATTTCAATGCCAGAAACCAGACCACGACTCAAACCACCTCCCGGAGTTGGTGATTGCCCTGATGAGAACAAACCATTAGGATCATTTTCCCAAATGGAAATATTAAGAACATCGCCAGGACCAAGTAAATCGGTGCTCGCAGGACGTCCACGCTTAAACCAGCGCTCCACCCCACTACCAGACCTCCCCTGCAACACTCTTGCTACATCACGATTTACATCAACAAGAATGAAACCAGACAGGTTATTGTTTTCGTTAGTCTTAGAAATTTCAACGCGCTCTGGCCCTTGAATTGGCAAACTCGCACATGCTGAGACCAGAAAAAAGCTACAAATGACCGCTAAATTTCTGTATTTGACTTTTAGTATCCCCGACACTCTACGCTGACCCCCTCAGACTTTTATTCCTTGATTCAAAATAGAATTAAAATTCCAGTATTTACTAACATATCACACCAAAACCCGTTGAATTATATTCACCAGTTCTTTAGCTAGACACCATTTAACAGAATAACTCATCGCTAAGTTGAAACTAACATTTAATACACGCCTCACTTTTTATACAAATACGAGGATACGTCAACAAAAAGATAATTCTCGAAGACTCTTTGTTAGCTATAATTAAAGTACATTTGGTATCTTTGGCAAGATTTCACAAGAGCTTCTGCCATGGCAAAAAATTTAAGATCTATTTCTCTGGACATATTGTTTCTAACCTGCATCGAAAGTTTTCCTTTATGTCGCTCTTGCTCAAATTTTCGGTCAAATAGTGCAAGATGCCGTGACAAATTCCCACCACCATGCCAACCGCTGGCATTTTCAATCTCCTGTCTTTTTTCAGGGGAATTTACAAAATCTTCATATCGAGACACAATATGTGGTTGGTTTTCTTGTTTCAGACGTTCAACGAAATCAACCATTTTGACTGATTCTTCCATACAATAATCAAGTGACCACTGGCCTGGGAACCGGTTTTCGTTATTCTGTGTTTGATGTTTTTCAATAAAACTGAGAAAAATGTCTCTTATGTTTCGAACAGAAATGATAATAAATTCAGGTTGTAACTCTTCCAGACAATGCAAATGGCTTTCACCAAGAACTTCTTTGAAACCCCATTTCCTTCCCTGCAATTGTTCTCCCGTTAATTTTCGCAACCACTCTTGAGTATCCTGCGTTTGGTCTAGGTTGATACCTTTTAAGCTCAAGCCAAAATCTATGAATTGTTTATTCAGTTTTACCGATATCTCATGTGAAAAAAAATTGGGCTCACAGAAAACAATCTGGCTATTGGGTTCAGTTAACCAATTGGCTAATAAAGTGCTGCCAGATCTGCCCATTCCTGCAATATAAAGATGAGGTCTCATAACGATTAGCGCCCTCTTTGTACCATACAAGGTTTATCAATCAAGGCGATCTCTTTTGGAATAACAATATCAGAGCTTGTTAGCGATCTTACCTTTTGTGCCGCTGCAAATGACATCTTGGAAAAAAGATCCGGTTCCAATATAATTTTCTCAATACCATCCGCCATGACTTGGTGGTCATCAGTAGCTGCTAAAATAGCGCAATTGTTATCTGTATATTCAGGGATTGCAGAAACGGCATTGGTTACTGGAACCAGCCCTGATGCCATCGCTTCGTCCCGAGAAACACCATGGGTATCCATTCGCGAAGGTACCAGAAAGATACCATACTTTTTATACAACTGCGCAATTTCATACTGGCGCAGAAACCTTTTTTCGATTGTTACATTCGTCAATGCCAACAACGGTTCTAACGTCTTGTCAAACAAACAGCCATCACCGATTATACGAATATCCAGTTGGTCAAAAAAGGGCTTTTCAGCTAGTGCTAAAATGACTTTTACAGAAATGTCATTAGCATAGCATGTTGTATCAAACGGACGAATAGAAAGGATTTTAAACCGTTGAACCACTGGTTTGGGTAAATAGGTAAATAAGTCGGTATCAATTGGATTGGGAATAACGTGGGTTTGATGGTCTGACCGTTTAAAACCTATGTCTTTTACCGCCGTTTTTGCAGAAAATTTTGACACAAATACTAACTCAAGGTTTTTAGGTATTGGTTTTAACAGGTTTTGCCAAAATGCCAGTACTTTGCCGTGTAGCTTATCTGCATTTTTTTGTTCATCTGGCGATTGTCCAAGTCTAGCAAAACGATGAATGCCATGCAGCTCTGAACCATGTATCCAACCGATAATTCGCGTGGTTGGTAAATGATGTGCGAGGGCTGGCCAAAAATGTCGTGACAAACCGTGGACAATAACCGTTTCGTAGCTGCCAGTTGAGATCATAGCATCGAGTTCTTCAAGGGATCCTGTCAAACAAGTAATACCTTCAAACTCATAAGCCGATAACTCTCCAACACTATCTAAGCTGAAAACATCAACTTCAACACCTAATTGTCGGTACCCAATTACTCGGCGATGTACAAACGGATATTTATAAAGGTGTTGATATGATGGATACTGACGAACGACCATAAGACAGCGAATGCCGGAAGATAGTTTGGAACCAGGGATTGCAATATTATGGCATGACAGTTTAAATATGCGGCGAGAACCGACACCTCTCAACATAAAACCTAATTTAAAGTTGCATGCACCTTTTGGAATTTTAATTTCTTGTTCAACAGCAGCCACGCCCGTGACTATACTAATAACCTCGCCCCAATTGTCCATAAATGCTAAGGCAGCCTCGCAAGACAATTCCCCACCATCCATTTCTAATGTGATTGTTGGTAGTGTAGCAGTTGTTTCGCTGATAGAAAATAAACGTTTTGAAAGCCACAATTCAGACTTGTCGTTTTGTTCGCTAGATTCTGCGCGCAGCACGTCCAAGCAATTACTGCGTCGAATTAATCGCGCCATGGCAACGTCATTACCATTCTCGGTTTTTAACCAATTTAGCACAACTGTTTCCTGTAACTCTTCAACTTTTGCAATCAATTGCTCACCCCCTTTTAACAAACCTCACACTATCCTATCCGTTGCCATACAAAACGAAGCAAACAGCTCCTTCGTTTTTACCGAAACCCCCAAGTTTCCTGAATAGCCAGATAGCATGCAATTTCCACAATTACTGTTTTTCACAATCGTTTGCAACGGCACTGCACCGTTACCATGTTTGTGTTATGAGTTATAGAAAAATTCAATGCAATCAAAAATGTCTGGCCTACATTTTAATAGGTTGAATAGGTTTTTATATAACCCGTTCGCTTTTATGCAAGTCCAACAAACCAAACGCATCAAACGAGTAGCAAGACTCATTGGTTTATCCAAAAAACAACGGCAGCTCGACATAGCAGGAAGCCATAATTCAGCAAACCCAAAATAGAAAACTCGCCAAACCACTAGAGCATTTCATACCCATTTTCGCTGAATTCATCGGCAAAAACTCGGTTCACGATATCCAGTTGTTCTCGCGTAAACATTCTTTCTGTTGCATATTCCTTACGGATTGATCCCTGTTTTGCATGAGGAATTTTGATGCCAGCGTGACTCAAGCCTAAATGGTCCAGCAAATAACGCAGATCACTAGCCAGACGTTCCTGCCGTATTATTACCTGGTATTTATAAGTTCTTTTGGTTCGATAAAGGTTTATATTGCGAACCAACAACAATTGGTCAGCATCAAACAAATTCTGGATCGACCTGCGAATATCTGCTGCGCTGTTGATCATCGGTGCGCCGCTATAATTCGAAAATGACAGATTCATATTAGCTAACGATATGATCTTCGCGTAGGGGTTTCGCACAGCATATACCAACGTGAATTCACTGGGTTCGAAATTAGCTAGCTTTTCAGTCGTGGTAACAGACATATGGTTGAAAAACGGGTACACCTTATCAGAGTGCACCCGCATTGCGCGCGCTTCTTCAAACTTCATGTCTCGAACCAATTGCAAATACCGTGCTTCAATCGCTGGGTCAGGACAGTAATTTCGAGGTATACCGCCTGCAAGAAGACGTTGAATTTCATCAGCTGGGCTGATTGGTGTAACAATATCCAAATTACCGCAATAAGGGGCCAGCAGCATTTCAATGCTGGTGCCTCCCACCTTGCGCCCCTTGATAAACAAGAACCTGTGTTTATGGCTTAAAATCATGGCACACTACCAGTTTTATACTCAAAGAACATCTGATATCCTGCGCATTCGCCCTCAATTTTGCGGGTTACGGTGTCACGGTGACGGTTTACTAAAACTCTAGAGAAAGTAATTATGTTTTTTATAATTGTTCGGTCAAAGAAGCAATCCTAACTAGCAGGGAATAACCGTAATTTAATTGAACTATATGACTAGTAAAGTCTTTTGAGTTACGGGTGGCAACATTTGCATTTAGAATTTTAGCAACAGCTGTGATATTGGCGCGTCGAAGAACTTGCATCATTGTCATTCCAGAAACTGAGCGACTTTCTTTTGTCTTTCAAACAACAAATTTGAAATTCGTATTTTGTGAAGGCCGAAAAGAAGATTGGACCTGTCACGGCTTTATGCTGCTCTTTTAACCGCGTATTATACGCAAAAGGAGAACGACTATGCGTTGTGTGACAGGTGATTTTTTTAAAACCACCGAAAGCGGGAACGAAACGTACAGAAGAATTTAGGCAGGAAGCAGTTCGGATAGCGTTGACAAGTGGGCCGATACGAAAGCAGCTAGCTAGCGATATAAATGTTGGGTTTTCAGCGCTGTGCAAGTGGATACAACCAGACCGTAAAAACCCAGAGAAACCTTCAGCTTAATCTGACCTAGAGCGTGAAATTTCAGATCTCAGAAAAGAAAACCGCTTCCTGTGTAAGGCGTGAGGAGAGGAATATTTTAAAAAAGGCAACGGTGAATTCACTCCTTCATTGCAATATCTGATGTTTAGATGTTTGCAATGAAGGATATGAAATGCCCAAAAGTGGAAGAGCTGCCTATCGTGCTGTTCAAGCTGAACTGCGCGCACTCACACAAATACTCAGATTTAAATTTTGCCTGCTTTCACAACACCATACTTTACGTGATCATGTTGCCGAAAAGCTTGCATTGGAATGGTCTCCCACCCAAATACCTGGATGGTTGGGTCGCGAATATGATAATGACCCTACGTCGATCTACCAGAACGTGTTGTTCAGCTTCGAGAAAAGCAGGAATTTGTTAGTCCGACAGTTGTCGCGATATGTCCTGTCATGTCGCGACCAGTCACGATAAGTCGGAACCTGTCGCACCAGTTGGGGAAACAGTACAATTAGATGAGTTGAAGAAACTACAAGAACAAGTAATGTCACTAAAGATCGATAAAAGGGTTCGTGATGGTTTGCTTGATCAGATGAAAAGCGACCGTAAAGATTTGCTTTCTCAGCTACAGGGGCATGTTAAGACATCAACTGAGCAAAGCCGCGTGCTTGAAAGTGCTTGAAGGGCGTCCTCGGATTAAGCGGACCATGTGGTCTAGACGTGCGCAAGAATATGAAGCGAAAATCAATTCGGGTGATTTAATCCTTGTGTCTGAAGTTGTGCGTGATCTTTTCCGCACAGAAGCTCAGCCTGAACAGTCCTATTCAGAACGTCAATTATATGAGTTGGCTCTTGATCGGATGTCTCGTGAAGTGGCTGTTGTCAAAAAGTATGATGACAAACAAGCCATTGAAGAGATGGAAATTGTTATGCGTGGCTCTAAGTACCGCATACCTAAAGAAGACAAAGACGATGATAAATCAACAGAAGCAGCAGCATAATATTAGAACTGCTTCTAGAGTCATTCATGTCTTCATTGACCTAGAACGACCTATTTAAGTGATTGAAACTACGGCGTTTCATGCCCTGTTTGTGATTCAAACAAAACATGAAACGCTCTAATAGGTTTAAGGCTCTTGTTAAAACTTTTGACAAGAGCCTTTTTTGTGCGCGCTGGTTAGTCTAAAGATATTTGCGCAGTGCTGGATGGTCCCGTAGCTCAGTCGGATAGAGCACCAGATTCCTAATCTGGGGGTCACAGGTTCAATTCCTGTCGGGATCACCAATTATATCAATACCTTAAGTAGGTCGTTCTGGTTCAATGTAAACCAGAACGACTCTAAAGGAAAATTCCGACTTGGATTGATGGTATGCTGGAAAAAGCAGTTCACCCCGATCCGTTCAAACGTTATGAAACTCTTTCAGAATTTTTAGCTGATTTGCGAAAGCCAAATAAAATTTTTACGTCAGCTGCTCAATTGCCTCTTGTTCAACGCAACCCTACGGGGTTTTGGCAGGCCGTGTCATTTATTCTTGCATTGGTTGTTGTCTTCTTGGTGTTAAAGCTCACATAAATTTCGACGATTATTGTTCAAGGCAATTATTACAGGCCCCTTCGATTTCAATTGTGGTATTTTCGATGTGAAAATTTTGATTGGCTACAGCTAAGTTTATGCGCTTAGTAATGGCCTGATCTGAAAACTCTGATACCGTGCCACATGACTTACAAATGGTAAAAGCGACCATAGCGGCGCTTTGCGGGTG
>JAMOMM010000440.1 GCA_027067085.1 Hyphomicrobiales bacterium | reverse complement strand
GCGCCTGGGCGATACAAGTTGGCTATGGCTAGCCGAGATATGGCCCGTTTTGGTTTGGCAAAACGCTTTGCGCCCCACATGATGAGGCGTGCAAGGCCGATGAGGAAAACGAACGATATGCTCACACCTGCAAGGTAGCCCAAGGTAATGATGGTGTTGGGATAAGCATAGAGTGCCAAGCCAATAATGGCGGCGATGGATGATAAAATGATGACAAGGAATGGCCATTGGGGAAGGCGAAAAGTGTTTTCTAAACTGCCGCGAAATAATTCAGAGGCTGGTGTGTCTTTGGCATTGGCCAAGGGCCACAAACTAAATGCTATCGTGACTAAAAAACCAAATGCGGCGGCAATGGCTAAGGGGGCCAGTTCTATGTTTGGTTCTAGTGGGACGGGCAACATGTTTTGCAATAACGGCATGGCAATGAGGGGCAGTCCCGCACCGATCAATAAGCCGATAAAGATACCAAGAGCGGCAATAGCAAAAATTTCAAAAAGGTAGGTTGTTAAAATGATTGAGGAAGACGCGCCAAGGCATTTGAGTGTGGCGATGTTTTTTTTGCGGCGGTTCATAAAGGTTGAAACTGCGTTTGCAACGCCCGCGCCGCCAACCACTAAGGCTGTTAGGCCAGTAAGAGATAGAAAAAATGTAATGCGATTGATAAATTGTTCAGCGCCAGGGGCTGCGGCATCGCGGGTGCGGATGCGCCAGCCTGCTTGAGGGAATTTTTTGTTGGCCGCTTTTTCAATGTCTGCGGGGTTGGCATTTGAGTCCGTTAATTTTATGCGATGCTGCCAACGTACTAAACTGCCAGGTTTTACAAGCCCTGTTGCTTGCAGAGCTTGCCTTGAAATGAGCAGCCGTGGGCCGATGTTGAGGCCATCTGAAATACGGTCTGGCTCGCTTTTGATGGTGTCGTGAATGATGAAACGCGCGGTGCCCATTTTGACCATATCACCTGGTTTGATTTTTAAGCGCGCTAAGATGGAGCTTTCGGCAAAGGCACCCCATATGCCGTCTTTTGATGCTAGGCGTTTTTGAAATGGGCCGTTTGCGTCTAGCTCAAGTTTGCCAAACAATGGGTACACGTCATCAACGGCTTTAACTTCGACTAAAGCGCGCTTGCCCGTGTCGGCAATAGCGATGCCGCGCATGGTGGCGACAAGGCTGGTTTTACCCAACGAGTTGACGTATTCAAGTTCGTCTTGTTTGAGTTTTCGATGGATGACCGAAAACTCCATATCACCACCGAGCAAGGGCTGGCCCTGTTCATTCATACCGCGTTCGATCGATGATGAAAGGGTGCCGATTAGGGCAATGGCTGCCACGCCGAGTATAAGGCAGGTAAGGAAAATCCAAAACCCTTGTAGGCCAGAGCGTAGTTCGCGGCGGGCAAAAATTGCGCCTATTTTGAGGGTGTTCATCATGGTGTTTTTTCTAAACGGCTGATTTTTCCATCACGAACTTCGCACACCATGTCGCATTTTTGGGCAAGGGATATATCGTGGGTGACGAGGAAAAGCGTGGTGCCTGTTTCGCGCTGCATGTCGAACAAAAGCTTGATTATGTTGTCTCCTGTTTCGGTGTCTAAATTCCCCGTTGGCTCGTCAGCCAATATGATTTTTGCCCCTGCTGCAACGGCGCGTGCGATGGCAACGCGTTGCTGCTCGCCACCAGAAAGTTGGGCGGGATAGTGGGTGAGGCGGTGGCCAAGGCCGACACGGGTAAGTGCTTGCTCAGCGATTTTTTCAGCGTCTTTTGTGCCTTTAAACTCCAGCGGAACGGCAACATTTTCAAGCGCGGTCATAGCGGGGATGAGGTGGAAGGATTGAAAAATAATACCAACATTATCGCGGCGAAATTCGGCTAATTGGTTTTCGTTGAGCTTGGTCAGATCATGGCCCGCGACGTGTATCTCGCCCGAATTGATATTTTCCAAACCTGCGAGCACCATCAACAAAGTGGTTTTTCCAGAACCTGAAGGGCCAACAATGCCAAGGGCTTTGCCTGCTTGGGCCTCAAGGTCAATGCCGCGTAAAATTTCAACGGGCCCAGAGGAGGCTTGCAGGGTTACTGTTACGTCTTTAAGGGAGAGGATGTTGTCTGTCACAATTTGTCACTCTTATTTGTCCCTTTTTAACTGGCCTCTTGTTTGTGCCTTAAAGGGTGATTAGATTTGTCTGTATGAATTTATTTTACGCTTATAACGGATCTGGCGAAAACTTCCGTCGAAATTTTTTGCGAGATTTTCGCCAGTACTTTTCAAGTTTTGTTGTTGTGCTGACTTTGGGCTTTATGAGCCAAATGGCAAGTGCAAATGCTAAACAAATTTCCATCGTGGCTTTTGGGGATAGTTTAACTGCTGGATTGGGCGTTGATCCGCAACAAAATTATCCAACAAAACTTCAGGCTGCGTTGCGCGCTAAAGGCTATGATGTTGTGATTTCGAATGCGGGGGTATCGGGTGATACGACACGCGGTGGTTTAGCGCGGCTTGATTGGGCTATTGGTGATGATGTTGATATTGTTATTTTGGAACTTGGGGCGAACGATGCTTTACGCGGCATTGACCCCAGCGAAACCCGTAAGTCACTAACTCAAATTGTTGATAAGTTACTGAAAAAAAATAAGAAAATTTTGCTGGCAGGGATGATTGCACCGCCAAATTTAGGCGCGGAATATGGCATTGAATTTGCACAGATATTTAAGGACCTTAGCAACAAAAAAGGTGTCGTGTTTTACCCGTTCTTTTTAAAGGCTGTAGCGGAAAAACCAAACCTTGTGCAGCTTGATGGCATGCATCCAAAAGCGATGGGTTATGAGGCAATTGTTAAAGACTTATTGCCCGTTATTGAGATGATGTTGAAGTGATGTGATCGGCGATGCCACTGCACGCTTCTTCTAACAATGCCAACACTTGTATAAAGCCGCCATCAGCGCCGTAATAAGGGTCTGGCACGTCGCCGCCGTGGTCTATGGTTGAAAAATCAAGGCACATTGCAACTTTTTTGCGTTGATTTTGAGGGATATTTGCTCGCTCGGCCATGTCCATCATGTCGTGGTAATTGTCTTTATCCATCGCTAAAATCAAATCAAACTTTTCAAAATCTGTTGGTTGAATTTGTCGGGCGCGTTGGCTTGATATATCGATACCTTGGGCTTTTGTGGTGGAAATGGCACGGCTGTCAGGCGCGTTTCCAGTGTGCCAGTCACCAGTTCCAGCCGAATCAATTAAGGTGTGGCTCATGTTTCGTGAGGCAAGTTCGGCTTCTAATAGGCCCTGCGCCATGGCAGAGCGGCAAATATTTCCGAGGCAGACAAATAGAATTTTTTTCATGAGGTTGATGCTAACATGAGATGTGAGGGTTCAACAAATGGTAAGTTGTCGCCACTTTAACAAACTGCAATGAAAAGAAGAATACGATATGGCAAATTTATTGAATGGGCTGTTAAATCACAAAGAAAAAGCGGTAGCTTTACAGCGTCTAGATGGGTGGGTTGAACGAGATGACCGCGATGCTTTGGCTAAAACCTTTAAGTTTAAAGATTTTAATGCTGCCTTTGCGTGGATGATCCTGTTTATGAGTTCATGACCTAACGTATATAATAAAGTTGAGGTGGTATTGGCTACTCATTCTGAAGGCAATGGAGGAGGCGGCGTTACCCAGCTTGATGTTGATCTGGCCGTCTTTATGGATGCTGCATCGCGAAACCTTACACAGGTTTAATTAACTCTATGGGCTGTTTGACTTGAAAGCGGCATTAAAATTGACCATATTCAGTTCAATGTTAAATTTTGACTTTTACCTAATCTAATTATCGAGGGAATTTTAATGGCTGACTTTAGACTAAGAACTGGTGCCGCCACGCAAGGCCGTACCGCTGTACAAATTGATGAGGGCCTGCGCACTTACATGCTCAAGGTCTATAACTATATGGGTCTAGGCGTGGCGTTGACTGCTATCCTAACTCTTTACATTGCGAGTAACCCAGCGCTGATGGCAACGATTGCTATGGGGCCAATGAAATGGGTTCTATTTGCTGGTGTGCTTGGCCTTGGCTGGTTTGCACCACGTCTGATTATGGGCGGTAATACCATGGTGGCCCATGCTGCATATTGGAGTTATGCAGCACTTTGGGGCTTGCTCATCTCGCCAATGATTGCCCGTTATATGGGTATTGATGGCGGTAAGCTGATTGTTCAAGCTCTGGCGATCACATCAATCACTTTTGGTTCTGCTAGCTTGTTTGGTTATGTCACTAAACGTGATATGACAGGCCTTGGCGGCTTCTTTATGATGGCCTCTATTGGTATCTTGGTGGCGATTTTGCTGAATGTGTTCATTTTCCAAAGCCCCTTCATGAGCTTGATTACATCTATTGGTGTTGTGTTGTTGTTCTCTGGTATTACTGCTTACGAAACACAAATAATCAAAAATATGTATTCACAACATGACGGTAACCAAGTTGCTAACGGTAAAGCAATTTTTGGCGCATTCATGCTGTATGGTAGCTTCATCACAATGTTCATTCATATCTTGAACATTCTAGGCTTTATGAACAGCGAATGATTTGCTGTTACATTACAAAACGAAAAACCTCGATATTGTATCGGGGTTTTTTATTGCCTTGAGTTTGTGGGGAGAATTTGTAGGGAGAGTTTGTGGGGAGAATTTGAAAGAACGTTCAAACGATGGAAAGTCGTGGCTTTTTGGCAAAGACCTTTAGCACTTGGGCCAAGTCGTGTCCGCGTTTTAAAATGCGGCCTGTTTGATCGATGACGCTATACATGCCTTGTTTTTTTGATAGCTTTGGATCTTTTATGATGCAGTAAATAGGGCATTCTGATGTATGGCGGAAAATTGAAAAAGTGGCTTTTTGTTTGCCATATCCAATCGCATAATCGCGCCAGTCTCCAGCGGCAACGTGATGGCCGTAAATATTTAGGATGGTGTTGAGTTCTGGTTTTTGGAAAGCGATAATTGGATTTTGTATCGGGCGTTGTTTTTGATTTGGTGCTGATCTTTGCAAAGGTGTTTGATTCCTATGCAAAGGAACTACTGTATCGGTATCACTCAATGGTCCGCTCCATATATTGTTTATCGGTCTGTTAAATGATGGCTTAAAAGCAGAAGCGATGCAAGTTTACGTGGCCAGAAAAACTTGACCTCGATCATTGTATGACCGCTAAATTGCCTTTGAATTGCCCTAATTGGCCTTGTTGGCGTCAAAAGTAAATTGCAAATTTTCTATGTTGCCTCAAGGCCCGACCCGTTCAAAGACCTTCGAAACCCCAGCCCCCCAGCCCCTTCGAAGGTCACTAATTAGAACAATGAGTCGGGCCTTTTCTTTTTGGGTTTTTGGGCTATTTAGTTTTCCTATAATTGTTTTGTTTAGAAAGAGCTTGAACAGTTTGGTGTGATGCACAATATATGCGGCAAAGTTTGATGTATCTTTGAGGCAATTATAATGACGACTAAATCTTCTTCTACAAAACCAGAATCACGTGAATTTCAGGCTGAGGTTTCAAAACTTCTGAAAATGATGGTGCACTCGGTTTATTCCGAACGTGAAATCTTTTTGCGCGAGCTTATTTCAAATGGGGCAGATGCTTGTGATAAACTGCGTTATGAGGCCATTCAAAACCCTGAATTGATGGGCAAAGATAGTGACCTTGGTATTGCCATTGGTATTGATAAAGAAGCTAAAACCTTGGTGGTTGGTGACAATGGTATTGGCATGAGCCATGATGAAATGGTTGATAACCTTGGCACTATTGCTCGTTCTGGCACGCAAGCGTTTATGGAAAAGAATAGCGAAGCTGACGATGTAAATCTGATTGGTCAGTTTGGTATTGGGTTTTACTCTGCCTTTATGGTGGCTGAAACTGTTGAAGTTGTTTCGCGCCGTGCTGGTGAAGATAAGTGCTGGAAATGGGTGTCTGATGGTACTGGCTCTTATACGATGGAAGAAGCAACAGGCGATGATGCACGCTCGCGTGGCACAGAAATTACATTGAAGATCCGCGATGATGCCTCAGAATTTTTAGAAGAGGCCCGTATTGAGCAGATCGTCACGACCTATTCAGATCATATCACTTATCCGATTGCTTTAGATGGGGAAGAACCACGCCAGCTTAATGCGGCCAATGCTATTTGGACGCGGCCTAAGTCTGATATTACACCTGAACAATATAAAGAGTTTTTTGGTTCGGTTTCTGGGGTTTATTCTGATCCTGCGTTGACGCTTCATTACAAAGCGGAAGGCTTGAACGAATACACGGTGCTTTTGTATGTGCCAGAGGAACGCCCGTTTGATTTGTTTGACCCAGAACGCCGTGGCAAACAAAAGCTTTATGTGCGCCGCGTGTTTATTACTGATGAAGCAGAAATGCTGCCATCTTATCTGCGCTTTGTGCGTGGGGTGATTGATTCAGAAGATATGCCGCTTAATCTCTCGCGCGAAATGTTGCAAGACAATCCAACCGTTGCAAAAATCCGTAAAGCGGTGACGGGTAAGGTGCTGAGTGAACTTAAAAAATGTGCTGAAAAAGATGGCGAAAAGTTTGCTAAAATTTGGGCAAGCTTTGGCTCTGTTATCAAAGAGGGACTTTATGAGGACATGGAGCGCCGCGATGCGTTGTTTGACTTAGCCCGCTTTAGAACGACAACGAACAATGAAGAGACTGTGACGCTTAAAGACTATGTTGAGCGTATGAAAGAGAACCAAACGGCGATTTATTATGTCACAGGCGAAAGTCCTGAAAAAGTAGCTCAAAGCCCGCAGCTAGAAGGTTATAAAGCCCGTGGCTTAGAGGTTTTGTTGTTAAGTGATCCTGTTGATAGTTTCTGGGTGCAAACAGCGCTTGGCTTTGACGGTAAGCCGTTTAAATCCATTACCCAAGGTGCCGATGATCTAGCAAACATTGAGCCAGAAACTAAAGATGATGAAGACAAACCTAAAGAAGCTGATGAAGATGCCTTGGCAGCCTTGCTTGTGGCCATGAAAGAGGCGTTGGGCGACAGTGTGCAAGAGGTCCGCAAGTCCACGCGCCTGACAGATAGCCCTGTTTGTATCATTTCAGGTGATGGCGGTTATGATCGCAATCTTGAGAAAATTTTGGCAATGCAAAGTAAAGGTGAAGCCCCTGTAAGTGCGCCAATTTTGGAAATTAATGCGGCCAATGGATTGATTAAGGGATTGGCTGAAAAGGCTAAGGCAGATAAGTCGGCCGTTGCTGATGCGGCTCACTTGTTACTCGATCAGGCGTATATATTAGAAGGCGAGCGTCCAACGGATGCAGTGGCCTTTGCTAAGCGTATGTCTGATGTATTGACGAAAGCT
>JAMOMM010000439.1 GCA_027067085.1 Hyphomicrobiales bacterium | reverse complement strand
GCGAAATAACTCGCGCGGCGCGATCTGGCATCTCAGCCATCAACCATTCTTTAAACTGCGGGCGCACCTCGGCAGGCAAACGCAACATAATAAATGCGGCTTCACGCGCCCCTGCTACAGAAACGGCTCCTAAAATTTTCTCTATTTCATGGTCATTTATCGCAGGAATAATTGGCGCAATTAGAGCCGATGTTGGAATGCCTGCATTAGAAAGAATTTCCATTGCCTGTAAACGTTTGGCTGGTTGTGAAGCGCGTGGCTCTAGCGAACGCGATAATTTATGATCGAGACTGGTGATAGAAATGGCGACCTTAACAAGGTTTTTAGCCGCCAGTTGTTTTAGCAAATCAAGATCGCGCACAATGGACGCAGATTTTGTCACCAATGCAATAGGATGAGAAAACTCTAATGCCACTTCAAGAATTTGACGGGTAATACGATATTGCCGCTCAATGGGTTGGTAAATATCTGTATTGCCACCAAGCATGATGGTTTTGGGCTGATAGTTCTTTTTGCAAAACGTGGCTCGCAATACATCGCCAGCATTGGTTTTGGCAAACAATTTGGCTTCAAAGTCTAACCCAGGCGATAGGCCCAAATTTGCATGAGAAGGCCGCGCATAACAATAAACACAACCATGCTCACAACCACGATAAGGATTGACGGTATAATCAAACCACAAGTCAGGTGATTTGTTTTTCGAAATAATCGACTTGGCTTTTTCTTCTGTCACTTTGGTTTTTAACTTAGGCGCGCTTTCATACACCTGCCAACCATCGTCAAAGACATTTCGTTTGAGTTTCTCATGACGGCTAGAGACGTTTGAGCGTGCCCCCCTGCCGCGATAATCATTGGCCAGCCCACCTGCACCTTGACCAGCTGCGCCGCGATGCTTTGGTGGTACAAGCATTGGATTGTAAGGCAATGGCTTGACCAAACCTAAGCGAGATTGTTTTTGTACTAAAGATTCCATACTTTCTGCATACACGCAAAATGAGAACAATACAAGAACATTTGTTCTCATTGGTTTCTTGCCCGCTTTTGGCTTAATGATTTTGATGCCATGTCAGGTGCTATGTGGTATGGGCAAGGATGATCTCAATTGTAATCCCAACGCTCAACGCCGCGCCGCATTTACCCCATTCTTTGCGAGCGCTTTTTGACGGGGCCGTTGAAGGTTTGGTCAAAGAGTTGATCGTTGTCGATGGCGGCTCTGATGATAATACGATTGCCATATGCCAAGCAGCTGGTGCCGAAATCATCACGGGCCACACGGGTCGCGGGCCACAGTTAAGGGCGGGCGGTGAAGCGGCAAAAGCCCAATGGCTTTTGTTCTTACACGCCGATACGGTTTTATCAGACGGTTGGGTGGACGAAGTCAGGGACTTTATTTCTAACCAACCCAAAACGAACGCGGGCATCTTCACCTTTGCGCTTGATGACAAACGCCTGCGGGCCCGTATTTTGGAATTTGTTGTTAAGTTGCGCTGCAAGCTATTGTCCCTGCCTTATGGCGATCAAGGTTTGTTAATCTCGCGTGAATTGTATGATGAACTTGGTGGATTCAAACCGTTGGTTTTAATGGAAGATGTGGATATTGTTTCGCGGTTGGGGCGGGCGCGAATCACCTATTTAAAAACCAAAGCCACGACCAGCGCGCAGCGGTATCAAAAAAGTGGTTATATGAAACGCATGGCGCGCAATGCTTATTGCTTGAGCTTGTGGTTTGCTGGCGTTAAGCCCGAAGAAATTTTGAAGAGATACCAATGAAACAACTGGTCATCATGGCTAAAAAACCTGTTGCTGGCAGCGTCAAATCACGCCTTGGCAAAGACATTGGCTATGGGCGCGCGGTTGGGATTTATCGCCATTTGACAGCCGCAACAATCCGCAACCTAAGCTGCGATAAACGCTGGCGCACATCCCTTGCCATTGCCCCAGACATTTCTATATACGATCCAATTTGGCCAACGCAGTTAGAGCGCTTTGGACAAGGGGCTGGCGATATTGGCGAGCGCATGCAAACGATCCTTAACAATGCGCCCAACGGCCCTGTTATTGTTATTGGCACCGACATTCCAAACATTAAACCACAAGACATCGCAGATGCTTTTAAACAATTGGGGCGCTGTGATGTGGTGTTTGGTTCTGCTGGAGATGGCGGGTTCTGGCTGGTGGGCGCACGCCGAACCCAGCGCATCCCACAAATATTTAGCAACGTACGGTGGTCGAGCAAACACACGCTTGATGACACACTTAAAAATATGAACCATTTAAAAGTAGGCTATACCGCTGAACGGTTTGATATTGATACCCAAGAAGATCTAAAAAGATGGCGCAGCTCTATCTAATTGAGAACGATCAAATTATCTGCCATCAAGTGATACCACTTGATGGCAGTTTGATCTAAAGATTGAGCTGATAACTGGCTGGCACATAAACAAAGCCTTCGTCTTTTTTCTCAACATAACCAACCGCTGGGAAAGGCATGTGATAGCTGGTAAACGGGATTTTATCGGTTGCCAACATATCAAGAATTTTGCGACGGGTTTGGCCTGCTTGGTCTTTTTCCATATCAAAAGACACATGCCACTCAGGGTTTTGCAGCGACATGACATAGTGGTTGCAAAAATCTGCACCAAGGAAAATGCGCTTACCATCGCTTTCAATATGAAAAGCCATATGGCCAGGGGTGTGACCGGGAGCCGACATCGCCGTAATTCCAGAAACCACATCTTGCCCACCTTTTAGAAAGGTGGTTTTTTCTGCCACAGGTTTCATATGAGCTTTTGCCAATTTGTGAGTGCTACCTGTGCGCCCACCTTCTTGGTCAGGATGTAGCCAAAAATTATTTTCTTTTTCACCAGTTACATAGCGGGCATTTTTAAACAACAATTCACCGCCTTCTTTAATGCCACCGATGTGGTCTGCGTGATAGTGACTGATGACGACAACATCAACTTGATCTGGCGTATAACCAGCAATTTTCATAGCCCGCTTTAAATACCCTGCGGTGGGACCACGGCGATCGCCATTGCCCGTATCAAACAACACCAATTCTTTACCCGTATTAACAAGGACTGGTGAAAAACCAATTTCAAAGCGCTTGGGTGAAAGGTTCATTTTTTGAGCCAGCTCTGCGACATCTTCGGGAAACTGGTCCGCGCCAAAAATAGGGAACGGTCCGTTCAAATAGAACGCGCCGTCATTTAACGTGGTAATTTCAAATTTACCGAACTTAAAGCGATAATGATTTGGCCGTTGCATGCCCATCATCGGTGCCTTTGCCAATAAAGGCGTTGTTGCAACCGCTGCAACAAGACCACCAGAACCTGCGATGAGTTGGCGACGATTTAGTTTTAATGGCATTTTTAAAGGCTCCTAGTTTAAACACTCAAACACATGATGAAACACGAATGTATCACATGCCTACAACAAAACAACATCAAAACCGAGTTACTTTTGATCGTTTTGTTTTAGGGATTTAAGAATGCCGTAACGCGCAATGCCCACGCCGAGCAAGATAATCAACAATGCAAACCCAGCATTCCAACTTATTGTCTCTTTCAAAAACAGGACCGCAAACAAAACTCCAAACAAAGGCACCATAAAATTAAGCTGGGCAAAAAACGTTGCCCCAAGGCGACGAACGATGGAATAGGCCAATAAGTTTGCCGCCGCTGTATGCAAAACACCAAGCAAGACCATTGCGATTAAAGACACTGTGGATGGCGTTAGTTCGACATATGAAGCTGTAAGCAGACCAAAAGGTAGCATAACCAATGCTGACAACGCCAAAATTCCGGCGGTCATTGAAATCTGCGGCACGTCTTTAATTTTCTTCACGAATAACGTGGCAATACCATAACAAACAGCTGCAAACGTGATTGAAACTTGGCGCACAATATCATCGCCTAAATGAACCAGTTTTGTTGGCCCCATAAGCACGATAACGCCGACAATACCCAGCACCACACCGATCATTTTCCACAAATTCAACTTTTCATCGTCGGTGAAAAAATGAACCAACAATATTGTTGTTAAGGGCATCACCGCCATTAAAATGGCTGCCAAACCGCTATCAACGCCCTCTTCTCCCCAAGAAATTAGTGCAAAAGGCAACGCATTGCCAAAAATAGCGACGATGACCATCAAGCCCCAAGTTTTTAGCCCACTTGGCAATCGTTGCTTCATTGCAAACATTACGGCTAAGCCTACCAATGCAGCAATGCCTAAGCGACCAGATGTCATGGGCAGTGCAGGAATGGTTTCAACAGCAATTTTGATGAACATAAAACTAGAACCCCAAACAGCTGCGAGAATAGTGAGCAAGCCGTAGTCGGGCAATGTAGGTGTTTTCATTTTATAAAACTTTTTTAATATTTCCGCGTGTTTGGGCGTGTAAAGTGCTTTTTTAACCACCTCATAAACTACCCTTTAGCAATTGTGAGTGTACGCCAAGCAATTTGTTGACTAATGTCTACAAAATCAAAAAACCTACGAATCAGGATTATCTTATGAAATTGAACAAAGCGCTGTTATCGAGTTTAGCTGTTTCAACCTTTGCCCTTTCAACTTTTACCTTTTCAGCTTTTACCTTTTCAACGGGCATGTTTGTATTAAGCTCGCCACTTGCCGCGTCTACAAGCGAGCTTGATTTGGGTTATACATCGCACGCGAGTAATTATCTGATTGGTCGCTCGGCAGCACGTTTAAATGATTATAAAATTGGTGCGCAGTTTTATGGCCGCGCTTTTGAAGATAATCCACAAGATCAAATCTTACTAGAACGCGCTTTTGTTCTTTATGTCACCTCTGGTAATTTTGAACGTTCGCTGGAGATGGCAAAAACCATTGTCGTCAAGCACCCAAGCCATCAATTGGCACGGTTCGTCCTTGGCTTAGATGAAACAAAAAATAAAAGATATGCCGCTGCACGCAAACATTTTGAACTGGCTGCCAGCAATCGTATTGGCGAGCTTACCGCATCGGTGTTACTTGCTTGGACATATGCGGGACAAGGCAATACCAAAGCGGCATATAAAGCGCTCGACCGTCTTGATGCGCAGGGCAACCTCAACAAATTCAAACAGGTTCACAAAGCGCTCGTCGCCGATTACCTTAAAGACAGCAAAACCGCTGAAAAGAGTTTTTTAGAGGCTGATAGTGGCGCGGGAAACTCATTGCAATTTGCAAATGCTTACGGAAGCTTTTTGTGGCGTAAAGGCGACACGATAAAAGCGCGCGCTGTATTTACCAACTACATCAATAACAAAGAACACAATCCGATAATCAAAGTTCAACTTGCCGCTTTAAATGCTGGAAAGCCTGCGCCGACATTGATCGCCACACCGAGTGACGGCATGTTTGAAGTATTGTTTGCCTTGGCTGGTGCACTGTCAGACAAGCAAAATGCAAACGTAGCGTTGATTTACGGGCAATTGTCTTTGTTTTTAAAACCAAAATCTTCTTTAGCATACATTCTTCTGGGGGAAACATATCAAGGCATTAAGCAATACAGCAATGCCATTGAAGCTTTTAAAAAGGTTGACCCTCAATCTCCATTGGCAAGTAATGTTGATATACAAATTGCCTCAAACCTTGATGACATTGACAAGACAAAAGAAGCACTTAAACGCCTTAATAGCCTCATCGCACGCGAACCACAAAACTTCAACGCTTGGAGTACTAAGGGCAGTATTTTATATGGTCGTGAAAAATGGGACGAAGCAGCTGAAGCATTAAGCTTGGCCCTTGCGCGTATTAAAGAAAAGAAACGCCAACATTGGGCCGTGTATTATTACCGTGGTATGTCGTTTGAGCGGGCTGGAAAATGGGACCGAGCCGAGCCTGATTTGCAAATGGCGTTGAAACTGCGCCCTGCACAACCTGCGGTTCTCAATTATTTGGGTTATTCGTGGATTGATCGTGGGGAAAACCTTGAAAAAGCGATGGAAATGGTCAAGCAAGCAGCAGATCTTCGCCCGCGCGATGGTTATATTATCGACAGTGTCGGCTGGGCGCATTTCCGCCTTGGCCAATATGAAGAAGCGGTCAAACGCCTTGAGCAAGCCGTGCGACTTTTACCAGGCGACCCGACGGTAAACGATCATCTTGGTGATGCTTATTGGCGTGTGGGCCGCAAACTTGAAGCAGGCTTTCAATGGGCGCATGCGCGTGACTTAAAACCTACGAAAAAGGCATTAGTCAACATTTTAGAGAAAATAAAAACTGGCCTTAAAGACAAGCCTAATAAATCTTAGAATCCAACAAAGCCTGAGGCTACAAAAAACCAACAGCTGAAAACGTCCACGGACTATTTAAGGGAAGAAGCGCCCGTGTCTAAAAGCACAACGTCTCCAAGTCTCGACAGCGTTAGCGAAAAAGCTTGTGCAAAAATAAATTTTGCTTTGCATGTAACAGGGCGCCGCAATGATGGTTATCATTTGCTTGATAGTCTTGTAGTGTTTGCAGATTATGGTGATGATCTTTGTTTGTCGCCAGCAACCAAAACCAGTCTTGCAATATCTGGCCCTTTTGGCGCTGGATTAGAAACTGAAAACGACAACTTGATTTTGCGCGCTCATCGCGTTTTATCTGATGCGTTGAAAACTCAATTGCCGCCGACACGCTTTAACCTTGTCAAAAACCTCCCTGTTTCTTCTGGCATTGGTGGCGGATCGGCAGACGCGGCGGCAGCCTTGCGCGGATTGATTAAGTTATGGCAACTTGACGTTACTGAAAGCCTTGTTGCTGAGTGCGCCTTAAAACTGGGCGCTGATGTGCCTGTGTGTTTAAAAAACACGACATGCCAAATGCAGGGCATTGGCGAAACTATTTCGCCAATCAACAATTTTGCACCACTCTATATAATACTGGTCAATTCAGGGGTGACTATTTCCACGCCAAGCATATTTTCACAGCTTAATTTAGAGGTCGGGCAAGCAGCTTTTAGTAAACTATCCCCGTTTGAGCATTTAGACAGCCAAACTCAATGGATAAATTGGCTTAAAGCCACGCGAAATGACTTACAAGAAGCAGCTCAGCAGCAATCAGACGAAATCGTTTGTACACTTGCGGCTATACAAGGAAGCGACGATTTGTTGTTTTCGCGCATGTCAGGTTCTGGGGCAACGTGCTTTGGGCTTTATGCGCATTTAGATCAGGCACAAAAGGCCTGCGCTGCAATTAAACGCGATCACCCGCAATGGTGGGCTGTTGCAGCGCCAGTTTTATAAACTGGTGCTACAGCATATTGCTAGAAAACCCGTGCGACACAAAACTCAATAACCTCTAGCAAAGCAGATTTTTGCTTGCTTGGCGGGAAGATATCCAAGGCATCGCGCGCAAGAATACCATAATGGCGGGCTCGTTCTT
>JAMOMM010000438.1 GCA_027067085.1 Hyphomicrobiales bacterium | reverse complement strand
TTAAAGACCCACGATAGTAACAAAATCGCCGACACCTTGCATAAAACCATAAAAAGACTAGGTGAGCCTGTCATTCGTCTGGCCGTCAAACGGGCTATGCAAGAAATGGGTCACCAATTTGTATTGGGCCAAACAATCCAAGAAGCTGTTAAGCGCGGCTCAAGTTCGGTAAAAAAGGGATATACCTATTCCTATGACATGCTTGGCGAAGCTGCCTTAACTTCAAATGACGCAACAAAGTTTTTTCATTCATATTGCGATGCAATCGTCTCTTTAACACCTCATTCAAGTTCATCAAAAATCGAACAGAACCCAGGTATTTCTATCAAGCTTTCAGCTCTGCATCCTCGATACGAAACAAGCCAAAAAGCCAGAATACTATCTGAGCTTGTGCCTAGAGTAAAAGAACTAGCGATTTTAGCAAAAAATGCCCATATGGGTCTAAATATCGATGCCGAAGAAGCAAGCCGCCTCGACCTATCCCTAGATGTTATCCATCAAACCTTGTCTTCACCAGAACTAGAGGGATGGGATGGATTTGGGGTTGTTGTTCAGGCATATAGCAAACGGGCGAGCCTTGTAATCGATTGGCTTTATGCTTTAGCCCAAAAACTAAATCGTAAAATCATGGTGCGTCTAGTAAAGGGTGCCTATTGGGACACCGAGATAAAAATTGCCCAAGTAAATGGCATTGAAAATTTTCCTGTTTACACAACTAAAGCAGCAACCGACATTTCCTATATTTGTTGCGCAAAACAATTGCTCCAATTAACAGATCGAATTTATCCTCAATTTGCCACTCACAACGCTCATACCGTAGCAGCAATTCTTGAACTTGCTGAAGGTAATCAATCTTTTGAATTCCAACGCTTGCATGGAATGGGTCAAGCCCTCCACCAAGAAATTGTGATGAGCGAGTCGACAAAATGTCGAATATACGCACCCGTCGGCGCGCACCGTGATTTGCTTGCCTACCTCGTACGACGTCTTCTTGAGAACGGCGCTAACAGCTCTTTTGTCAACCAGATCGTCGACACATCTGTACCACCAGAATTAATTGCCGCAGATCCATTTACGGCGCTAGATCAAAAAGGCCCTTCAACGCCAAGCAGTATTAAAAAACCGTGTGATTTGTTTCAACCTCAGCGCCTTAATTCAAAAGGCTGGGATCTTAACGATACAAGTGACATTAAACGCTTTGAGAACGCTAGAAAACCATTTGCCACAAAAGTATGGAGCGCTTTGCCTTTGATTGGTGGTCCAACATCTCCATCAAAACCCAGCCCACTAAAACCCACGGCAATCTTAAACCCAGCAAATTTAAAGGATCAAGTTGGAACTGTTTCAGCAGCAACACTTGATGATGTTGAGGCAGCTATAAAAGTGGGCACAGACTGGTCAAATTGTAAACCAAAAACGCGCGCCTCCATTCTTTCCAAGGCCGCTGACCTTTATGAAGAAAACAGTGGTGAAATATTTGCCGTACTCTGTCGCGAAGCTGGTAAAACACCCACAGATGCCGTCTCAGAACTTCGTGAAGCTGTTGACTTTCTTCGTTATTATTCGTCACAAATCCAAATGCTTCCAGATGCAACCCCTCGCGGATTGATAACCTGCATTTCACCATGGAATTTCCCACTTGCAATTTTCACGGGCCAAATTGCCGCCGCATTAGCCGCTGGCAATGGTGTTTTAGCGAAACCGGCAGAACCAACCCCAATCATCGCCCACATCGCCATTTGCCTTCTTCATAAAGCTGGCGTTCCAAAAAAGGTTCTTCAATTCATTCCCGGGAGCGGTTCGACAATTGGTACAAAACTAACCAGCGACTCTCGCATCAATGGCGTATGCTTTACAGGCTCGCTACCCGTTGCAAAAAAAATCCACGCTGCGATGGCCACAACTTTAGAACCCGATGCCACTTTCATCGCCGAGACTGGTGGCCTTAACGCCATGATTGTAGATTCCACCGCCCTCCCAGAACAGGCAATCAGAGACATCGTTATCTCCGCTTTTCAATCAGCAGGGCAACGTTGTTCGGCCCTTCGCTTGTTGTATTTACAAAAGGATATTGCTGACACTTTTTTAGAAATGTTATACGGCGCGATGGATCAATTGGCAGTTTCTAATCCTTGGGAGTTTTCAACCGATCTTGGGCCTGCAATTAGCTCGTCAGCTAAGACAGCCATCAATGCATATATCCAAAATGCAGAAACAGACGGCCGGTTACTAAAAAAACTTAAAGTTCCAAAACATGGTCATTTTATAAGCCCCTCGGTAATACAAGTTGATGGTATCAATAACCTTGGAGAGGAAGTATTTGGGCCCGTGCTTCATATAGCAACCTTTGAAGCAGATGAAATTTCAACAATCATTTCAGACATAAATGCCAGCAATTATGGACTAACATTTGGCCTACACACCCGTATCGATGACCGCGTAGAACAAATTACAACTCAACTCAATGTTGGAAACCTGTATGTGAACCGCAATCAAATCGGAGCCATTGTTGGCTCACAACCTTTTGGTGGCGAGGGCTTATCTGGCACAGGGCCAAAAGCTGGTGGGCCAAACTATATAAAACAGTTTGTGCGCAACCCCTTGCCACATCACCTAGTTGTTTCTGGACTTAACATTACTCAATCTGCCGTACAAAACCAATTAGACCAACTACCTAAAACAGATCATGACACCTTAGAAACACTCGACCTCCCCGGCCCTACGGGTGAATCAAACCGATTATCTATCTTTCCAAAAGGTACAATTTTGTGTTTAGGCCCAACAGTTACGGACGCAAAAGCTCAACAAAAAATTGCCCAAAGCATGGGTTGCTCGACGTTATGTGTTGTTCCAAATGGTGACTTTTCTGGTAGCGTCTCTGGGTTTTTACAAAGAGATATACTTACTCATTTGACCGGTTTTGATGCCGTGGCTTTATGGTCAACTCCAGATGATTTATCTCTAGCCAAACACGCTTTATCTCAACGCCAAGGAGCCATAATTCCCCTTATTACAACATCAGAAATGAAAGACATGTGTATCCATGAACGCCATATTTGTATCGATACCACAGCAGCAGGCGGAAATGCCTCACTTTTAGCCAGCCAATAAACAAACCAACGAAAAATTTATCAAAATAGACTCATGATAATTATCATATGAAAAGAGGTCTACTAATCTAGGAGCTATTCAACCCTACTAACATTTTGCTTAGGTTCAATTTCGAGGTCAAAATCATTATCAACAATAATATATCCGACAGGCCAAAGAGAAAGACCAGCAAGTTTAAAATGGGCCCAAGCAAATGGGATTCCGATAATCGTAACGGCCAGCACTGCCGCCGTTGCCAGGTGTATGAGTGCCAACCACCAGCCTGCTATTAGCAACCAAATTATATTGCCAATTGTTCCTAATGGCCCAGTACCAAAGTCTTCCTGACCCGAAACTAAATCTCGCCTAACAGCTCTTCGACCAAAAGGCAAAAATGAATAAATAGCAATATTGAAAGCTGCCTTTGCCCAAGGTAACCCAACAATACTCAACGCCATAATAAGTCCAGCGAGTAGCCAGCCAAGACCGCTCCAAACGCCTCCAAAAACGAGCCATAATATGTTAAGCAGCACACTAACAATCGACATAAATACTCTCCAAAGCTAGGGTCAGGACCCTTTAATTATTGTCCACTCTAGCATTTAACGCGCAGCTGACATTGTTGAACGAAACCGCGCGAGGGCAACCAGAAACAAAATGGTGCCGAGAACCAACATCATCAACATTTGCGGCCAAACAATATCCACACCAGCACCACGGAACAAGACCGCCTGAGAAAAGCTGGTAAAGTGCGTAGAAGGTGATGCTTGCATAACAATTTGCAAAAATTTTGGCATGCCTTCGAGTGGTGAGGTGCCGCCTGAAAGCATATTCATGACAACAAAGAAAGGAATGGCCAATAAGGCAAATTGCGGCATGGATTTTGCAAAGGTTGAAAGAACAATGCCTAGCGCGGTCATGGCATATAAAAACAAGGCAGCACCCAATATAAATAGTAAAATTGAACCACTGATGTTAACGGCCAACACTCCCTGCACAATTGTATAAAGTGATAAAATAACAGCCAGTACAATAGCCAGCCCGTTGGCCCATATTTTTGCCAGCATGATTTCTCCTGGGGTGACAGGCATCACCAGAAGATGCTCGATAGTACCGCGCTCTCGTTCGCGAATAACGGCCGCCCCTGACAAGATCAAAGACAACATTGTGATATTAGAAATCACCTGCATAACAGCCATGAACCAGCTAGATTCAAGGTTGGGATTAAATTTTGTCCGCATGGAAATTGTGACAGCCTGTTGAGGTTGGCTATCTGACTTGCTGACAAATTCGGCAATTTGCCGATTGATAATTGTCTGGATGTAAGCGGCCCCATTGCCCGCAAGCGTCATAGCTGTCGCGTCAACATTAACCTGCAAAGTCGGTTTTCTCCACGCCATAACATCAGCTTGGAAATTAGGCGGAATATCGACAATAAACGCAAATTTACTGGCATCCATTGAACGATCAATATCATCAAGCCCGATAACGACAGGTTTCTTAAAGTAGGGTTTGAGAAACGAGGCGCGAATTTGCCGTGATAGTTCTGAATGGTCTTCATCAACAATCGCAATTGAAGCATTGCGCAGCTCAGTCTGCACACCCGTTGCGACCGTATAAATAGCAAATGTGAAGGTAAAGATGATTAAGAAAATCAAAACCGGATCACGCCGCAAGCTATTGAGCTCTTTCACACCAAGGCGATAAATATTCATAAATGATCTGTTCATTATGCCTCCTGCTTTTTCAATAATAGGGTTGCAAGCGTCCAGTATAAAATACAGAAAAACCCAATCCACAAATAACTTTGATAAAGTGAGACAAACCCCAGCCCTTTATTAAAAACACCGCTGGTGATTTGTTGAAAATAAAGCGCAGGGAATGCATGGCCAATCAACCAACCGCCCCCCTCAAGGGTCGAAACAGGATACATCATGCCTGAAAAGTTCAAAGTTGGTATCATAACAATAATAGCAGATCCAAAAATAGCGGCCAGTTGGGTCGAAACAAAAGAAGAGATGACGAGTCCAAGCGAGGTGGACGCAACAGCAAACAACATAGCCCCAACTGCTAGAGCAAAGAAGTTTCCAGTGACAGGCACGTCAAAGAAAAACACCATTAACGATGCCAGACTAATAAAGCTGACAACCCCAAACCCGATATAGGGAAGCTGTTTGCCAACAAGAAACTCTAGTTTTGTTGCAGGAGAGGCATACAAGTTTGTGATGGATCCCAGTTCCTTTTCGCGCACCACCCCAAGGGCGGTCAACATGGTCGAGAACATATACATCAACAACATTAAAACACCTGGAGAAATGGCGAACACACTTAAAAAGGCCTGATTATATCTAAAGCGAGTTTCTATGTCTGCCAGCATGGGCAAAGCAACCCCAGTATTTTCACGGCGCGCATATTCGGCAAGATAACTGGCCAGTACACCCTGAACATAACCGCGTGAGGTTTCGGCCTGAAACGTAACAGCCCCGTCAAACCAAGCGCCAACATCTGGAGCGTAACCTCTAAGCAAGTCGCGGCCAAAGTCTGGCGGGATAATGAGAACAAATTTTAGCTCACCGCTTTTGAGTCGTTCATCAAGCTGCTTACGGCTGGCAACGGCTGGTTTTTTTTGGAAATAACGCGAACTTGAGAAGTTTTCTAAAAACCGTTGGCTTTCTTGCGATCTATCTTGGTCAAGTACAGCATAGTCAAGTTTTTCAACGTCAAATGAAATACCATTAGCCATGGCAATGGCCAAAATGATTGGCCCCAATAATGCAAAAACCACACGAATGGGATCACGTATCAATTCCATCGCTTCACGGCGGGCAAAAGCCCACGCGCGTTTTAGCGAAAACAGTGTTTGCTGTGGAGCTGCTGATTTTTTTATTTCTGGAGCCTGATTGACGCTTGGATCAATGCCAGAGGTTTCCTCATCGTCACTGGCATCTTTCAAATAGCCAATAAAAGCCTCCTCAAGTGTTTTAGCTCCACGTGCTTTGCGCAAGGCATCTGGCTCATTCATCGCCAAAATTTTTCCCGCATGCATAAGTGAAATCCGGTCACAACGCTCTGCTTCATTAATAAAGTGGGTTGAAATAAAGATTGTTACCCCGTCATTACGTGATAAATCAATCAGCATTCGCCAAAACTCATCACGCGCAATAGGATCAACACCAGAAGTGGGTTCATCAAGAATAAGCATTTCCGGTTGATGAATAACTGCCACCGCCAATTGTAAACGCTGCCGAACGCCAAGAGGCAAGCTTTGGGGTAATTCATTTTCAACATCACCAAGATCAAACCGCTGTATCATTTCAGCAACCCGTGGCTTACGGCTAGCCCGTGGCAGATCAAAAAGGTCGGCATGTAATTTAAGATTTTGGCGTACTGTAAGCTCACCATAAAGAGAAAATGATTGCGACATATAGCCAACCCGGCGGCGGGTTTTTATGTCTTTGGCATCAACATTCTTGCCAAAAAGCTTAGCACTGCCTTTTGTAGGAGCAAGCAGGCCTGTCAGCATTTTCATTGTTGTGGTTTTACCACAGCCATTAGAGCCCAGAAAACCAAAAATTTCTCCACGCTCTATTTTTACGCTAACACTATCTACCGCGGTGAAGTCTCCAAACTTCATCGTCAGGTCATCGGCTTCAATCGCCAATACTCCCTTATGAGCAACTCTTGGGGGCAAAACAACAGCTTCATGCCCTGAACGTTTGCTTTCGGGTAATAGTGAAATAAACCCTTCTTCAAGTGTTTTAGTCCCAGTTTTCTCTTTGATTTCTTGAGATGTTCCAATGGCCAATATTTTCCCATCATCCATTGCAATCAGATGGTCAAACCGTTCTGCTTCCTCCATATAGGCCGTTGCAGTTATGACACTCATTTCTGGGCGACGTTCACGAATACGATCAATAAGATCCCAAAACTGCTGCCTAGATAGGGGGTCAACACCTGTTGTTGGTTCATCAAGAATGAGTAAATCTGGGTCATGAATTAGAGCACAACAAAGAGATAGTTTTTGCTTCATACCACCAGACAACTTACCGGCTGGTCGGTTCTTAAAGGGTTCAAGCCCAGTGCTATGCAAAAGATCTTTGATACGCCATGCTCGCTCACTTGCTGATTGGCCAAATAAACGACCAAAAAAGTCAACATTTTCAAATACGGATAAGGTTGGGTAAAGGTTGTGCCCCAACCCTTGCGGCATATAGGCAATTTGCGCGCAAACATTTTCGCGATGGCTCTTATCAGACATATCCCCATTAAGAACGTTGACTTGACCTGATTGTATTT
>JAMOMM010000437.1 GCA_027067085.1 Hyphomicrobiales bacterium | reverse complement strand
CTGTTCGCATTAACGCCCCTGAAAATGCAGGTCGCACGCCCAATGTTGAAGTTGAAACTGCCCACGGTAAGGGCTGGTATGAAGTTCAAGACACCGCCTCTCAAATTGCCGCTGGTCTTGCTGCACCCACACCAAAAGATATGGTGATGGATCTATGTGCAGGTGCTGGTGGCAAAACCTTGGCGCTGGCTGCTGCAATGAAAAATGAGGGTAAGATTTACGCTCATGACCGCGATAAACGCCGCTTACGCCCCATTTTTGAGCGCATCGCGCGCGCAGGTGCAAGCAGTGTTGAAGTTATTGGTGCCGAAGAAAAAGGCCGGTTGTTTGAACTTAAAGATCAGATGGATTTGGTTCTGCTCGATGCACCCTGCACAGGCGTTGGCGCATGGCGCAGAAAGCCAGATTCAAAATGGCGTTTATCTCCAGCCACATTAGAACAACGCATTAAGGACCAAAAAGCCGTACTTGAAAGCGGCGCAAACCTCACCAAACCCGGTGGTCGGTTGGTCTATATTACCTGTTCATTGTTGCCTGAAGAAAACAACGATCAAGTTGCATTTTTCCTCAAACACCATAAAAATTTCAAAGTTGTTCCCTACACAACCATGTGGAAAACCGCTTTTAATACGCAGCCACCAAAGTCTGCTGATGGTAATGAAGAGACCCTAACCATGTCGCCTTATAGCCATGATACTGATGGCTTTTTTATCGCTATCATGGAAAAATCCTACGCAAAAGCAGTGAGCGTAGAGGACTAATCAGTACCCCAGAAATACGTAGTCACGTACATGGCTACGTATTTTATTCTGATTGCTGCCGACATCTTGTTTTTTTAGTCTTTCCTTCAACAGGGATACGAGCAAAAACAGGGTGTGGTCAAAAGTGGTTGAAGGTGTTGGGGAGGGAACAGGGTCGATAGTTGCAAGCGAAACTGACTCAAACAGCCGTTTTGATACGGCCCTCGTGCAGGTCTCCAAACCAAACTCTAGCAATAATTTAACGCTTGAGAAGCAACTCACTTGGAATGATTTACAAGCAAAAACGCCCCTTGGCGGAACTGCTGAACCTTGCCTTACTGCAACGCCAAAAGGTGACTGTGCCGCTGCAAAAAAACAAGCAAAAAAACAAGCAAAATTACCAAAAAAGAAAAAGCCTTCAAAGCTTGCAAACAAACTGATGCAGTTTTTGAAAAAGGTAAAACGCTGGACCCAAAAGCGAAACCGCCAGAAAAAACAACAAAACCCTGACAAAGAGAATCTAGATTCCAAGAGTGACAAAGCCAGAAACCCCCGCTAGGCTAACTTTGCGATAAAACAAAAACATAAATCGCATCAATTTTTGCACAATGAAATCTGCCGCAATAAATTGGTTTCTAAGATATGCTGATGGAGGGAATTAAATATGTCTAGCTCGCTGGGGACGCCCGAACAATTACGTGATCCAAATTACACACCGCCGCTACATAAAGCGATACCACTGGGTATTCAGCATGTGTTGGCGATGTTTGTTTCAAATGTCACGCCCGCTATTATCATTGCAGGCGCGGCAGGGTTTGGTTTTGGATCAAACTCGCCAGACTTTCCAAGTTTGATTTATATGATCCAGATGTCGATTTTGTTTGCAGGTATCGCGACACTTATTCAAACCATAGGTATGGGCCCTGTTGGCGCAAAATTGCCAATTGTGCAGGGTACAAGCTTTGCTTTTATCCCAATTATGATTCCGTTGGTAGCAGGCAAAGGCGTTGATGCCATGGCCATCCTTATGGGCGGTGTTATCGTGGGCGGCATTTTCCATACTATTCTTGGATTGTTTATTGGCAAAATCAGGTTTGCATTGCCCCCGTTAGTTACAGGTCTTGTGGTGCTTATGATCGGCTTGGCGCTGGTTAAGGTGGGTATTGTTTATGCCGCTGGTGGTTATCCTGCGATGGGCAAGGAAGAATTTGGTAGTCTGCAAAATTGGTCAGTTGCTCTTGTTGTTATCTTCACGACCCTTGGGTTTAAATTTTTCACCAAAGGCATGTGGTCAGTTGCCGCTATTCTGCTCGGCCTAATTGCAGGTTACATATTCGCTTACTTCATGGGCATGGTCAGCTTTGGTAACATTGCTAAGGCAGCGGTATTTTCACTCCCAAAACCCTTTGCATTCGGTGTTGAATTTACAACCGCTGCTGTTGTTGGCTTTTGTCTGATGGCAATTATTTCAGCCATTGAAACGGTTGGTGATGTTTCTGGTATTACCAAAGGCGGTGCTAAACGTGAAGCAACAGCAAAAGAAATTTCTGGCGCAACATTTGCCGATGGTATCGGTACAACGATCGCTGGTTTCTTTGGTGCATTGCCAAATACATCATTTTCGCAAAACGTCGGTTTGATTGCGATGACAGGGGTGATGAGCCGCACGGTTGTTACCATCGGCGCAATTTTTCTCATTCTTGCTGGTTTAATACCAAAGGTTGGCGCCGCAATTTCCACCATTCCAATTGAAGTGCTGGGTGGTGGTGTGATTATGATGTTTGGCATGGTTGCTTCAGCGGGTATCTCAATGCTTGCAGATGTAAACTGGAACCGTCGAAATATGATGATTTTCGCCATTTCCCTTGCGGTGGGCCTTGGCCTTCAGTTGGAACCAAAAGCGTTGCAATACTTGCCTGACACGGCCAAAATTTTGATGACATCTGGTTTGTTGCCAGCGGCATTTATTGCAATTTTCTTAAATTTAATCTTGCCACAAGAGTTGGATGAATTGTTGCCACATGAGTTAGAAAAGCATTGATACATCATTTAGGCGGTGCGGGGCGTGTGAGTAGAAATATACTGACCGCACTAAAAATCACCGCCTGAATGGCTAAAACATAAAGTGGTAAATTGAAATAAACACCTATTGCCAATGCGGTTGCCATGAAAATCACGGCGACCGCTTTTGCATTTGTTGGCACAGCGCCATGGTTGTGCCAATCGTTGATAATGGGTCCTAAATGGGCGTGGCTGACGAGCCAGTTGTGTAATTTTGGCGAGCCGCGATCAAAACAAAACGCAGCAAGAAGCAGGAATGGGGTCGTTGGAAGCAGAGGAACAAGGATGCCAACGACACCCAAAGCAACACAAACAATGCCGGCAATTTTCCACCAAAAACGTTTCATTAAATTTATTGCCTTTTGAATTCCCTAACAACACGTTCACCAAACATGCGAAATTTTATATGTTTGCGGCGTTGTTTCTGTAATACTACAGATGGAGGGTTATTCTTATGTACAAAAAAATCAAGTCTGTTGTTATCTCTGCTGCGTTTGGTCTGGGTGTTTTAACACCAATACTAACGCTTGCATCAGCGCCAGCTTCGGCTTTCTTTTCCTTTGGAATGAACAATCAAGGCCCGTTTTTTCAATTGAACGATGGCCCGCAGTTTTGGCATTTCAATATGAATCACCCTTTTGGCAGGTATGGGAACTATCTCAACCGTCAACAATTTAATGGCAATGGATTTAGTTCTCCTCAAAACAACTGGCGACCAAATAATTGGAGGCCAAATAATTGGCGACCAAATAATTGGCGACCAAACAATTTTGGTCCATCTGGTTGGCGGCCCAATAATTTTGCCCCTAATCAATGGAACTCAAGTCAGTTTAACCAAAGGCCCCAGTTCAACCAAATGCCGTGGCGCGGAAATAGTTTTACCAATCGTATGCCCTGGAATAATGGCTGGAACAATTTTGGACGCAACAACAATGGTTGGCGTAACCAGTCCATGCCTTGGGGTGCAACACCGTGGAATAATAGCCGTTTTAATCAAGTGCCTTGGCGTGGTTCAAATTGGCCGAGCAACTTTACCAGTGGTTCACCTATGGGTAGTTCGCCTTGGGGCGGTTCGCCGTGGACTGGCTCTCGATTTGGCAGTTCTCCGTTTGGTAGCTCACCTTTTGGTGGTTCTCGATTTGGAAGCTCGCCGTTTGGAAATTCAATGAACCCGATGAACCCATTTAGCCCAATGAATCCTGTCAGCCCATTTGGCGGATCGCCTTTTAGTAGCTCGCCTTTTTCATTCAGATAAAAACAAAAAGAGAATGCACCACTAAGCAAAAGGGGCTGAATTTAAGTGGCACATTCTCAATTTCCCCAACTAGATCATACTCGTTAAAACATTGATCTAAAGGGTTTTATTCCACATCAAATTGTGGCATATTGCTTACAGGTGCTGGCCGTCGTTGCAGATTTCAAGCCACACTAGAAAAGTGTACCTGTGCGCGTTACATTGGTTAAACACGTAGGTTGATGGTTTTATTCAGATGTTTCTGAAAAAAAGACGACAAGCAATTGTAAAACAAGAACTGCAAGCGGTTAAAGATCGCTTGTGGCGGTTCTGTTTATCGCGGACCAATGGCAATCGCGCCGATGGTGATGATCTGTTTCAGGCAACAGCTGTGCGAGCACTAGAGAAAGCTGAACAGTTTGAGCCGGGCACTAAATTTGACAATTGGGTATTCACGATTGCCGTATCGGTTTGGCGAAATGAGTTGCGTTCGCGCAAGGTTCGCTTAGGCGCTGGCGTTGAAGATGCCCAAGAAAGTGACTTGGCATCCAATCATTTGGCCAATCAATTGGATGGCGAAACGAATATTTTCGTTTCTGAAGTGTTAAATAGAGTAATGGATTTGCCAAAGGGCCAATCTGTCGCCGTTTTGTTGGTGTATGTAGAGGGCTACGCTTACAAAGAAGCCGCACAGATTATGGATGTTCCAATTGGAACGGTGATGAGCAGACTTGCGGCAGCCAGACAGACTCTCAAGGCTTGGGCCGATGGACAAGAAATGCGCCCAAAAGATGCAGAAAGCAATGAATTATGACCCGTTGGAGTGATGAACAGATCATTGCCTATTTAGATGGCAAATTGGACATGGAGCAAGGCCAAGCCCTTCACCGTGACCGCCAGTTTGACGATGAACTTGATGCTTATATCGCCTCTTTAGAAATAGATACCAACGAGTTGGCAAACCTCTCACAGGAAATGCCTCTTGATACCCCTCAGTTTGATTTTGAAACCACATCGGCGGCAAAAACCAGTGCTAAAACCCCGCTTTGGAAGCAAACTGCTATTGCCGCGAGTGTTCTAGCTGTATTTGGCGCAGGTTTTTTAACCTCCAGTCTTTTGCCAAGTAATAACCCACCACCTGCAAATTGGGTGCAAGCTGTTGCTGAATATCAAATGCTCTATTCTGGCGAAACGCTAAAGCTGTTGCAAAAAAGCGATGACCAGACGGCGCAAGAAGTTGCCGTAATCGGTCGAAAACTGGATATTATTCTTACTCGTTCTGATTTGAACCTAAACGGTTTGAAGTTACGTCGTAGCCAGTTTTTAACCTTTAAAAACAAGCCGCTGGTACAGTTTGCCTACCTTGATGATAACGGTGTGCCAATTTCTTTTTGCATTATCAAACGCGAAAATAAACCCGACCAACCAATGAAAGCACGGGCAATGGTTGCAGGGCAAAATGCGGCGGTGTGGAGTGCTGGTGAATTTGGCTTCGTTGTTATAGGTAAGGCAAAACCGTCAGTTATTCGTCAGTATGCAGAAGAATTGAAAGCCAAAATGACAAGCCTTTAATTTTTGAGTCTGCAAACGACAACCTGTCGATTTGTGCGGCATCCTGTTTCACATCTTCCTATTTGTTAGTGTAAAAACCAGTGTATTGACAAACTTTTGATTGATGTAAACAGGCAAAAATAAGCCTTTTTTCTTGACAAAACGTCACATTCCCTAGCTAATGTATGCAAATAACAGAATTTGATGATTTAAGTCAAATTAACGAGGTTCATAGCCTCACAACATTATTCAAACGGAAAAGCGGAGTTGGTGAAGGCACCGACCGCTAACCAAAGCGCTGGAGATTACAATGAATAAGATGTCAAAAGTTGAAAAAGCTGCCGCTGCCGCAGGCCTTGGCAAAGAAGAACTAGACAAGTGGTTTGACGAGCGTTTTGCTCAAAAAATGGAAGAGCTAAACAAAAGCAAAACGCCTTCCATGTCCATCATTGCAACTAAAGGCACACTTGATTGGGCCTATCCTCCATTCATTTTGGCTTCAACTGCGGCTGCTCTTGGCTGGGAAGTTTCAATCTTCTTTACATTTTATGGTTTGTTATTGCTCAAGAAAGATTTAGGCGACCTCAAAGTAACACCAGTTGGCAATCCTGCGATGCCAATGAAAATGCCTATGGGACCTGATTGGTTTAAAGACATTAGCTGGAACATTCCAAATGTTGTTTCAGGTAACATTCCTGGTTTTGAAAATGTTGCAACCAGCTTGATGAAAGAAACATTCAAAAGCAAAGGCGTTGCGTCAATCGAAGAACTTCGTGAGCTAAGCCTTGAAGCTGATGTGCAAATGCACGCCTGTCAAATGACTGTTGATGTGTTCGGCTTTGATGCTGAAAAAGAGTTCATTGATGAAGTGACAAGCTATTGTGGTGCAGCAAGCTTCTTGCCAATGGCGAAAGATTCAGATGTAACTTTGTACATCTAGAGTGCGTCGCGTCTGCTTGAATTCAATTCAACGCGTCACGCACTAACTGCTTTACATTTCGACCAAAGGCCCGCTGATTGTTTTAGCGGGCCTTTTTTACGTCCGAAAATCCAGCTGTGTAGGTAATTGTAAACTTACCTTTTGCCAAATTACGTAAACTACCGTAACCTTGCTACTCAAAGTGTATTTATGAGGAAACTATTATGGGCAAGTTGGCGTTAATTGGCGGTTTGGTGATGGTACGCATGCCAGCCAGCTTGATTAAAATGGTTTATACACCGCCAGCTGTTTTTAGAAATCAGCAGATGGATGCCAGCGCCCTAGCTGTCGGTAAAGTGGCCACGGCAATGCGCGACCCAAACGAGCAACAAACCATTGAAGAAAGCCGGGCGCAAATGCTCAAGGTTATTCAAGCCTTTGATGCTAAAGGACCAGACCTTGCTCGATTAGAGGACCTTAAAGTGGGCGGTGCAGTTGGCGAACTATCGGCGCGCTTGTATGGAGACACTACAGATAAAACTGTCCTGAAACCTGCAATGGTTTATTTTCACGGCGGTGGGTTTGTTCAAGGTGATTTGGAAACCCACAATGAATCGTGCAAAAAGTTAGCCGCATGGTCTGGCGCAATTGTTATTGCGGTTGAATATAGATTGGCACCAGAGCACCCATACCCAGCCGGCGTTGATGATGCAATTGCAGCTTATTTATGGGTGGTGAAAAATGCAAAGTCACTCGGAATAGATGCAAAAAACATTGGTGTTGGAGGCGATAGTGCAGGGGGCAGCCATGCCGCCGTTGTCACTCAACAAGTTCGAAATTCAGGCGGACCGATTCCTGCGTTTCAAGTTTTAATTTATCCCGTAACCGATGGGCATTTAAACTCAAAA
>JAMOMM010000436.1 GCA_027067085.1 Hyphomicrobiales bacterium | reverse complement strand
GAGAATATCAGGGTTTTCCATGAACAGACGCAAGGATTCCAGCAGTAAGTCGCCAAAATCGGCGGCATTGAGGATTTTCATACGGGCTTGGTATTGTTCGTACAGTAACTTGCCTTTGCCATTGGCATACGCGGCTGCTTCGCCCGCAGAAACTTTATCTGGTGTTAAGCCACGGTTTTTCCAACCGTCAATGTGGGCGGCGAGTTGGCGGGCAGGAAAACGTTTTTCGTCAATGCCTTCTGCTGAAATGAGTTGTTTGAGTAGGCGGATTTGATCGTCGGTATCAAGGATTGAAAAGTCAGAGCGAAGGCCCACTAGTTCAGCATGGCGGCGTAAAATCTTTGCCCCGATGGAGTGGAACGTGCCCAGCCACGTCATGCCCTCGACCATTGAGCCGATGAGCGTGCCAATGCGGTGCTTCATTTCTTTGGCGGCTTTGTTGGTGAAAGTCACGGCCAGAATTTGCCCCGGCCATGCTTTTTGCGTGCCGAGCAAGTGTGCTAAACGGGTGGTGAGAACGCGGGTTTTTCCCGTACCAGCGCCGGCCAAAACTAACACTGGTCCATCAAGGCTTTCAACCGCATCGCGTTGCTCAGGGTTTAATTGTTGTAAATATGCAGCGTTGCTGGCAGCTTTTGGGACCGCGCTTTGTAATGCGCGTGACGATAAGCTGCCGCTTTGAGGTGCAGGTGGTGCGGGTTTGAAATTGTTTTGATCGTTTGATGACATGGGTTTTCGTCTGCATGATTCTCGTTTCGTTCCTTTTTATAGCAGATGTTTGCTTAAAGGTAGAGCTTTACGAAATCAGGCCAACAAGCTTACGGTTTTCATCGGTATTGAGTTTGAAATCAGTGCCTGCAAATTGTTCTGGCTGGTTGGCACAGAGCCATGCAATTGCGCGCGCTGGCCAGCTGGCAGGTATATGTACGGACGGGTCCATTTGGCTAACGGGGTTGATACCTGAGGCTTTGATTGAAACTTGCATGTTAGTGGCAACGGTGCCAGGGCTTAGGCCTGCTATATAGATGCCGTTCTCGCTACACTCTTTATGGGTGCATTGGGTGAGTGACAGCACAGCGGCCTTGGTTGAACAGTAATGGCTCCAGCCTTCAAGGGCGCTGGTGGCCGCGCCTGAACTAATGTTTATAATCGTGCCGCTTCCTTGTTCTTCCATATGTGGAATGGCGGCGCGCAGAGCGTAGTAAACGCCCTTGAGGTTCACATCAACAACTTGGCCCCACTGTTCGGGATCAGAATCGGCAAGCCGTGCTATGGGGTCTATCAGTCCCGCATTGTTAATCAAAATATCAATGCTGGCGAAGTTGGAAATGCAAGCGTTTACGGCGGCCTCAACATTGCTGTAGTTTGCTACATCACACTTTACGGCAATGGCGTTTGCACCATCGTTACGCAAATCAGCGGCGATTTTTTCGATTGCATCGCCGCTTCGTGCGGCCAACACCACATTGGCACCTAGCTTGGCAAATTCGCGGGCTGTTGCTTCGCCAATACCGCGGCTTGCACCAGTGATGAGGGCGGTTTTACCTTTTAGATTCGTCATGGTTTTTTCCTGTTTTGTGAGGGTTATTTGGTTTTAGTCTCAAGCAACCATGCAGTTACTTTGCCGATGCCTTTTAGGTCGAGATCAACCACGGGTTTAAAATCAAATTTTTTGACCAGCGCATCGCGTAATGTATCATCAACCATGATATGGCCGCGATCGCCAATGGGTTCTAAACGTGCAGCCAAATTTACGGCATCACCCCAGACATCGTATGCAAAGCGGTCTTTGCCGATAATGCCAGCCATGATAGGGCCAGAGGCAATGCCGATGCGCAATCCAAAATCAACGCCGTGACGACCGCTCACTTTTTGGGCAATTTTCATAAAATCAACCGCCATGTTGGCGATGTTTTCTGTATCGTTCTTGTTAGGTGTTGGAATACCTGCAACGGCCATATAGGCATCACCGATGGTTTTGATTTTCTCGACGTTATGGGCTGCTGCTGATTTATCGAATTCAGAATACAAATCATTGAGTAATTCGGTGGTTTGAAGAGGGCCAAGCATGCTGGTTAAATTGGTAAAACCTGTCATGTCGGCAAAGATGATGTGGGCTTTTTTGAACCGATCCGCAATGGTTTCATTTGGTGCTACTTTTAATCGATCTGCAATTTCTTGGGGCATAATGTTGTAGAGCAGCGCATCGGCCCGCGCTTGGGCCTGACGGACTTGATGGTAAGCGTAAAAAACCACGATTGAAATGACGGCGGTGATGGAAAAAGTTGAAAAGATATAGAGAAAGTCGATAAATTCTTTAGATAAAATCAATCCTTGTCGCGGAGTTGGAAATTGAAACCATGCGAGCAAATGCAAAATGGCGGCAATAAAAATAGTGGGGATAGTGTAGCGAAGGACCTTCTCTCCAGCGACAACAATAATAACTGCTGATGCGCCGATATAGTGTAATTGAATGCCAGCGTCGCGGCCAAGGATTGAGATGAAATAGTAAATCAAAACAAAAATGACGCTGACTAAAAAATAGACAGAAGCCAACCTACCAAAGCGATGAAAAAAGGGTACACATGCGGTTAAAACGGCGGAAATAATGTTGCCGAACACCAAAGGTTTTAGGTTGTTGTAATCATGGGCTGCGTAGGTAATGGCATAATTTAACGAGGTCAATGATGCCATATAGCCGACGATATTAAGCGCAATGAAATGCTTTTTATCTGCGGTGGGTATGGCATAAGTCCCAGCCTCCAGTAGCCTTCGCATTGGTTTTTGTAACGGTTTGGGTAATGCGAAGGACTTTGATTCTGGCGAATTTAAGGACATTGCGACACGCTATATTCCTATTGAAATTCTTATTGAGGTAAGGGCATGCCGTCTTTTGATAGATCGACATTTTTGCCGCTCTCCAACATTTTTTTGGAGCGAACACCAAGATAAGACAGCCATGTGGCATGTTGCTTGTAATGTTTGCCAGATACATAGGCTAAAATTGCAGAAAAGTGGTGTGAGTATAGTGTGCCATCGACACGTTGGCGTTCTTTGCCTTCGTCAAAAGAAATAAATGTTGGGCTTATACGCACGCCGAGTTTTTCGGCCCATTTGGCCGTGGTGGTTTTGTTGCCATCTGTATCAATGATGGGATTATCTTTGCGAGCATCTAGCCGAACGAAGGTGAATTTTTTTAATTCTTCAGTAACCGCTTTTCGATTGAGCACGCTTTCGTGCAATTCAGCACAGGCTGTACATGTTTCGTCTTCGAACAAAACCAATAGGGGTGTTTTGATTTTGGAAAAATCTGTTACATTTGCCAATAAGGTGTGGTCTTTCATTTTATAAGAGGGAACCGATTTTTGTAATTTTGCAAAGGCCCCAATTTTCATTTTTTTGTAGGCTTTGGTGCGAACAAACTTTAGAGCAATACGAAACTGTGATGCGTTCCAAAAACCATTGATGCGGAATACTGGTTTGGCATTTTCGTCTAAAAATACGATGGTTGGAGTGAAACGAATCGCCATTTTTGTTGCGAGTTGCTTTTCAGTCATTTGGTTTTCACCATCGGTAGAAACTTCTCTGGCACCTTTAATGTCGATGGCAATCGAATTAAAATAAGGTTCGATCAAGGCGCGTTGTGGCTCTACGCTTTCGGCCATCATGCGGGCGCAATAGGGGCAACCTGCGAGGTCAAAAAAGATCATAGCGTGCTTGCCTTCAGCGGCTGCTTCTGCCGCATCTTCTTTGAAATCAAGGAAGGTTTCTTTAAACCAGTCAGGTGCGCGGTGTTGTTGGCCCCCAATGACTTTGCCGACGGTTTTTTCCGCTGCTGAAGCGCTTGAAATCGTGACGCTTGCCATAAAAGGAACAACTAATATTAAGAACAGTATTTTTAGGAATTTTTGCATGGTCTAACCTTTATCAAACTTTGGCACTAGGACCTTTCTGGTTTATATTGACCCAGAAAGACCTATCTACAATATTGGCAATTATGCGTTTCATGCTGTGTCTGTGATTCAAACAAACCAAGAAACGCTCTAAGCATCTTTGTTTGGGAATATGATAATGCGAAAAAGCAATGGGTCACAAGGGGTACTGCAATGAAAATTGCGTCATATAATATTCAATACGGATTTGGGCAGGACCGTCAGTATGATTTGAACCGTATTATTTCCGCCGTTGAAGGCAATGATATTATCTGTTTGCAAGAGGTGACGACCAACTGGCCGATTTGTCAATTTGATAACCAACCAGAGATCATTGCCCAAAAACTGAATTATTATTACACGTATGCTTCTGGTTTTGAAATGGATGCCAGTTCTAAAGATGAAGATGGTGTTATTACCAATCGGCGGGCCGGGTTTGGTAATATGGTCCTATCACGTTGGCCTATTGCATATTCGCGCGCCCATGCTTTGCCTCGTCCTAAAACCAATATTCCAGAGGAGCTATTTCCGCCAATTGACTTTCCGCGTGTGGCGCTGGAAACCGTTATAAATGTTGAGAACACACCTATTAGGGTCATTAGTGTGCATCTCACTCATTTGCCTGGCGTGCAGATGATGGCTCAAGTTGAGTTTATTAAATCCTTGGTGTTTGGTCTGGTTGATGAATTACCCCTTTGGGAAGATAATCCAGCGATTGCGGCATGGACTGGTGGGCAACCTGCACCAGCTGTTCCGATGGCGACCCTTTTGCCTGGTGATTTTAATTTTGAACCTGATAGTGAGTATTATGCGTCAATGGTCAGTCATCACCCTAAAACGGGGGCAGGGCTGATTGATGCGCAACCTTTAGTAATGCCTCACAATGAGGCAACGTTATCGTGCGTTAGTCCTGATGGTTCTATGTCCAAACTTGATTATATGTTTGTGACACCGTGCATAGGTGAGAAGGTTACCAGCGCTAGCGTTAATCAATCCGAAAAATCTTCTGACCATTTTCCGATTTATTTTGGCGTTGAAGTATAAACGCTTTTCCAACGTCTATGTGTAATTGGATAGGGCAATGACTATATGTAATTACGTGGCAAGGCGTGCCTGAGGTTTGAGCCTGTAAGTTCGAAATGAACCAATGATGGCGTTGAGGAAGTGATTTAAGTTTTGAGCGGCAAACTTTCCTCTTGCGCACCTACATTCCAAAACGCTAATATGGGGTATCAATTCATTTAAAGGATACTGACAATGACGATTTCACGTGCAATTACTGCGATGGCAGGTTTGTTTATTATGATTAGTTTAGCTGGTGCTCATTTTACTGGGCAGATTAATTTTCCTGCAGCACCTTGGTTATGGTTCGCCGCTTTTGTTGGTGCAAACCTTTTCCAATCTTCATTTACAGGATTTTGCCCAGCGGCAATGGTTTTCAAAGCAATGGGCCTTAAAAACTAAGCCAACTGCTTTTTAAAATACTTGTTGAATTAACAGCGCGAACCATTGTTTCGCGCTGTTTTTTTGTGGTTTTGCGCGGTTTTTTTGTGTAAAACGCCCTAACTGAATTATTATTTTTAGGGATCCCTCACCATGGCTAAAAAAACGCGTACAGAAACTGATTCATTTGGTCCACTTGAAGTGCCAGCCAATAAATATTGGGGTGCTCAAACCCAGCGTTCATTGGGGAACTTCAAAATTGGTGGAGAGACCATGCCAATTCCGATGGTGCGGGCGCTTGGTGTGGTGAAAAAGGCTGCGGCCTTGACCAATATGAGTTTGAAAACTCTTGATCCTGAAATTGGCAATGCGATTGTTGAAGCAGCTCAAGAGGTGATCGATGGTCAACATGATGATAACTTTCCGTTGGTTGTTTGGCAGACTGGATCAGGTACTCAATCTAATATGAATGCCAATGAGGTGATTTCTAATCGGGCCATTGAAATGCTTGGTGGTAAAATGGCATCGAAAGATCCTGTGCACCCCAACGATCACGTGAATTGTTCGCAAAGTTCAAATGATACTTTTCCAACTGCAATGCACATTGCGGTGGGTGAAGAATTACACCATTCGTTATTGCCCGCATTGAGACATTTGCACAAAGCCTTGGCGAAAAAATCAAAACAGTGGAATAAGATTATTAAAATTGGCCGCACGCATACTCAAGATGCAACACCGTTGACATTGGGCCAAGAATTTTCTGGTTATGCGGCGCAAGTGGCATTGGCGATTGATCGGGTTAAGTCTTGTCAACCTCGAGTATATCCGTTGGCGCAGGGCGGCACGGCTGTTGGCACTGGCTTAAATACCAAAAAGGGTTTTGATAAAAAGTTTGCAGCGAATGTTAAAAAAATTACGCGCTTGCCTTTTGTTACCGCTGAAAACAAATTTGAAGCATTGGCCGCCCATGATGCGATGGTTGAAGTTTCTGGTGTTTTGAACACCATTGCTGTTGGTTTGTTTAAAATTGCCAATGATATTCGCTTGCTTGGCTCTGGCCCGCGCTCTGGTTTGGGTGAGTTGTCTTTGCCTGAAAATGAGCCTGGGTCATCAATCATGCCAGGTAAAGTAAACCCTACGCAGGTCGAAGCGCTGACCATGGTTTGTTGTCAGGTGATGGGTAATCATACGACAGTTTCTATTGCTGGCTCGCAAGGTCATTTTGAGCTGAATGTTTATAAACCTGTGATGGTTTACAATGTGCTGCAATCTATTCGTTTGATTGCTGATGCCTCGATTAGTTTTACTGATAAATGTGTGGTTGGCATTGTCGCGAACAAAAAACAAATTGCCGCCTTGATGGAAAGGTCTTTGATGTTGGTGACGGCGTTGGCACCAAAAATCGGCTATGACAATGCGACTAAAATTGCAAAAACAGCCCATAAAAACGGCACTACCCTTCGTCAAGAGGCGGTTGGTCTTGGTTTTGTGACAGAAAAAGAATTTGATGAAATCGTGCGTCCGCAAGACATGATCGGGCCTTCATAAAGTATTTTAACAGGAAAGTTATGACTGGAAAAATCATCAATCTACGCCATGCTCGTAAACAAAAACAACGGGCTGAAAAGGAAACGAAGGCTGAGGAAAATCGGACTAAGTTCGGCCGTACAGGTGCGCAGAAAAATGAAGATAACGTCACAAAACTAAAAGCAAAAAACCATCTTGATGGCCACAAATTGGCTGACCACAAACTAGACGGTGAAACCCAAGATGACTGATGGTGCTAAGCGAATGGATAATGGCGGGCCGATCAAGCGCTCTATTACTATTGCGGGGCATCGAACGAGTTTATCTTTAGAGCAAGAGTTTTGGATTGAAATCAAAACTCTTGCCGATCAACAAGGCCAATCGATTGCACAATTGATAAAGCTCATTGATAAAAACCGAGGGCGGCGAAATCTTTCGAGTGCTTGTCGGATTTATGTGCTGGAGCAATTGAAGTCTCAATCAAGTGATTAGATGGTTCTGTGGCTTTATTCGTTTCGCAGGC
>JAMOMM010000435.1 GCA_027067085.1 Hyphomicrobiales bacterium | reverse complement strand
TGGCTACTATTTTGAGCTATTCACGTGATGCTGAACGCCAAGCTGACCTGTTCGCACAAACGACAATGGAAAAAGCAAAAATTGATCCTGCTGGTTTGATTGCGTTTTTTGGCCGTGTCAAAAAGCTTGAAGAAAAGGCCAAATCAAAATCTGGCACGTTGTCTAAAGTAATGTCGTTGCTGTCTACGCACCCGGGCACGCAAGACCGCATCAAAAAACTCAAAGCGCTTCCAAAAGGCCAAGCCGTTGAGATTTTAACACCGTTAGAATGGAAAGCACTTAAAAATATTTGCGATGAAACAAGCAAGCCGACGGATACTTAATCGGTAAATCCGCTCGGCTTTGCTTTTAGTTATCGGGCTGGTTTTACTGGCTAGAGTCGGTCTGGTTTAAATTGAACCAGACCGACCAGCTTAAGGTATTGATAATCTTGCGTTTCATGCAGTGTTTGTGATTCAAACAAAACATGAAACGCTCTAGGCTTTATGAGCCGAGCTTGTTTTGTGCAACTTTAATGCGCCACGCGATTGCAAGGCTCAGCACTGTCAAAACACCGATAAAAATCATCACATTGCCTTCGGTGCCAAGTTGTTCGAACGTTTTGCCGCCAACCCACATTTTGCGCCAAACAATGATGCCAAGGATGAAACTCATCAACCCCGCGCAAGCAAGCAGCCCGCCAAACAGTACCTTATAAAAAAACTCCGTCAAAAATCATGCCCACCACTTTGTTGGCTTGGCATTAAACTGAGCGTCTTCTTCAATCACACCGGCGGTTCTAAACAAGGTTTCTTCATCGAATGCTTTACCAATGAGTTGAAGACCAAGCGGCAAACCATCCGCAGACAATCCAGCGGGAACTGAAATACCGGGCAAACCAGCCATATTCACCGTTACGGTAAAGATGTCATTGAGGTACATTTGGACAGGATCAGTGATTTCACCAGGGGCAAATGCAGGGCTTGGCGTTGCTGGTGTGAGCATCACATCAACATCTTTAAACGCCACATCAAAGTCGTTCTTAATTAACGATCGAACTTTTTGCGCTTTGGTGTAATAGGCATCGTAATAACCTGCAGAAAGCACATACGTACCCATAAGGATGCGGCGTTGAACTTCTGGTCCAAAACCTTCGGCGCGGGTTTTTTCGTACATATCCGCAATATCATCGCCAGCAACTCGCAAACCATAACGAACCCCATCATAGCGGGCCAAGTTTGATGAGGCTTCGGCTGGTGCAACAATGTAATAGGCAGGTAACGCATATTTTGTATGAGGCAACGTTACATCAATAATTTCTGCACCACGCGCTTTGAGCCATTCTTTGCCTTGTTCCCAAAGTGCTTGAATTTCTGCAGGCATGTTTTCGACTTGATATTCTTTAGGAATACCAACGCGTAAACCTTTGATGTCGCCCGTTAAAGCTGATTCGTAATCTGGCACGGGGCGATCAACCGATGTGGTGTCCAACTCGTCATAGCTGGCCATTGATTTAAGCATGATAGCCGCATCGCGAACATCGCGCGCAATTGGTCCAGCCTGATCGAGCGAAGAGGCAAACGCCACAACACCCCAACGCGATACACGGCCGTAAGTTGGTTTAATCCCAACTGTGCCAGTAAATGCTGCTGGTTGGCGAATAGAACCGCCTGTGTCTGTTGCTGTTGCGCCTGCGCAAAGGTTAGCTGCAACTGCGGTTGCAGAGCCACCAGATGAGCCGCCTGGTACAAGTTTTGTATCAGAGCCAGTGCGCCGCCAAGGATTTACGACATTACCATAATAAGAAGTCTCATTTGATGACCCCATGGCAAACTCGTCCATGTTCAACTTGCCGAGCATCACCGCGCCATCGCTAAATAGATTTTGCGTAACGGTTGAATTATATGCTGGTTTAAAACCATCAAGGATATGACTACACGCTTGTGTGTGAACGCCCTTGGTAGCAAAAAGGTCTTTGATACCTAGTGGTACGCCTTCAAGCGCCCTTATCTGACCATTGGCTTTACCTTTAGCGATACGGGCATCAGATGCTTTTGCCATTTCAATCGCTTGGTCTGGTGTTTGACAAACATAAGCATTGAGTTCGCTGGCTTCTTGAACAGCAGCAATATATTTTTCCGTTAGCTCAACAGCGGTGAAATCACCCGCTTTAAGACCATCGCGGATTTGAGATATTTTTAGAGATGTAAGATCAGTCACGAGATTTGCCTATTCAATAACTTTTGGAACCATGAAGAAGTTGTCTTCACTTTCAGGGGCATTGGCCACAATTATTTCTGCGTGGCCGCCTTTATTGACAACATCATCGCGCATCGTCATTTTGGTTTGAACCGCAGATGTCATTGGTTTAACGCCATCAGTGTCAACCTCTTGCAGCATCTCAATCCACGTTAAAATTGAGTTCAATTCGCCCGCCAGTTTTGGCAGGTCTTGTTCTTCCACTCTGATGCGCGATAGTGATGCTATCTTGCGCACGGTATTTTGGTCTACCGACATAGCTTTTCTCTTAAATTTCTATCCAATTCGTCTGCGCTTGATAGCACCGTCTTTGATAGCCTTCAACTGTTATGCTTGCCATTATAGCAAGATCATTTAAGAGAGAATGATGGCAACAGATTTATTTTTAGAAATTGAAGACCTTGAAGTCTTTTCTGGGCAACGCATTTTAGGTTTAGACCTTGGGTCTAAAACCATTGGCGTTGCCTTGTCCGACACCCTGCAACACGTCGCAACACCGCTTGAAACTATTAAGCGGAAGAAATTCACCCATGACGCGAAAAGATTAAATGAACTTGCGTTGAAATTTGATGTTGCAGCATTTGTTATTGGCTTGCCGTTGAACATGGATGGCAGCCAAGGCCCACGCATACAAGCCACTCACGCCTTTGTACGCAACATGGGGCAAAAAACTGATTTGCCATTTATTGCTTGGGATGAGCGGATGTCTACGGTTGCGGTTGAGCGGGTATTGTTAGAAGCAGATGCCACACGCGCGTCACGGGCACGTGTTATCGACAAAATGGCGGCTGGATATATTTTGCAAGGTGCGCTTGATCGTTTGTCATATCTTCGAGGACAAGCCCATTGAGTGTTGTTTTTGGTAGTCTATTTCCCGTTTTTGCAATCATTTTGATTGGTTTTGGCTTGCGCAAGTCAGGCCTCATTCCCGCAGATAACTGGAAAGTTGCCGAAAACCTGTGTTTCTGGCTGTTGTTCCCCGCATTATTGGTCAAGACGTTAGTTGAAGCAGACTTTCAATCCATTCAATCTGGGCCATTTACCTCGGCCATTATTATGTTTTTGATCGCCATGGGTGCGATTGGGCTTAGTTTGTGGCCGATTCTTAAAAACACCATTAAAACGCGACCTGAACAATTTTCAACCGTCTATCAAACCACTACGCGGTGGAATGGCTTTGTTGCTTTGGTCATTGCTCTAAAGCTTTTTGGCGACGAGAGCCTAACGCTCATGACGATTGCATTGGCGTTAATGACTATTGTGATCCAAGTTACTAATATCTTTGTGTTGGCTGCATTCACACCGTCTGGTCGCCCAAGCGTACTTAAAATATTCAAAACTATATCTACAAACCCGATTATCATCAGCATTGTTATCGGTGGATTGATTAATGTATTGGGTATTCCCATGTGGCCACCACTTATCGACATGCTAGACTTGGTCGGGCGTGGTGCCTTAGGTATTTCTTTGCTTACGGTCGGCGCAGGGTTGAGTTTAGCTGCAGCTTTACGACCTTCAAAGGAACTACTCGTCGGATTGGTGGGTAAGCTTGCTATTTCTCCAGCAGTTATGATGGTAAGCGCTGTAATGTTTGGACTCTCGGGGATACAACTTTCCGTTTTGATTGTTTGTTCTGCAGTGCCAACATCGATGAACGGTTATCTTATAACGAAAAAGATGGGTGGCGATGCAGAGCTTTATGCAACGACCTCAACCGTTCAAACCGTTTTGTCATTCTTGACAATCCCCCTCACCGTGTGGATTGCTCAAACCTATTTTGGCGGATTGTAAACCATGAATTTTACCTTTGTTGGCCCTGTTACTGTTTTGTGACCATTGTTTGAGTCTAAAACTAAACTAACTTTCTAACCTAACCTAACCTAAGCTGGTCTGGCATAATCTATGATTTGTGCTGTATCGTTTAAGGTACACGCGCCATATTGTTGGTGATTAGAGGCTGCAATTCGAGTATTAATAAAGTTTTGAGTGATAAATTCGTCTTTGGTTGTCGCCATGATGCTGGCTGCAACCATTTTGGCCAAACGCTCAACAATGATACGCGCATCGGCTTCTAACCCCCTTGGGTTTAGTAATCGATCTGCCAGCCATTGCTTTTCTTGCTGTAATTGTTTGTTGCCTTCAAAGCTATCTAGCAATTGTGCAAATCCATCACGGTCACGGCCTAGTGCCCTTAAAAAATCAAGGCACATGACATTTCCAGAACCTTCCCAAATGGCATTTAAAGGGGCTTCACGATAAATGCGAGCCATGGGGCCATCTTCGACATAACCATTGCCGCCCATACATTCCATGGCTTCATAGGCGATTGCAGGGACCATTTTGCAGACGTAATATTTAATAACTGGGGTCATAAACCTAACGAAGAGCTTTTCCAGCTGGCTGTCTTTTTGAGCATCAAAGGCATGAGCCAATCTAAACGTCAGAGCCATTGCGGATTCATGATCCAACACCATGTCAGCGATGACTTGCTGCATTAAAGGTTGATCGATTAATTTTCGTTGAAAAACAGTTCGGTGATCGCAGTGATTGATGACTTGGGCAATGGCATTACGCATTAGGCCAGCAGAAGAAATTGCACAATCAAGTCTGGTCATTGTCACCATTTCAATAATGTTTCGAACGCCCTCACCTTCATTTCCAATTAAAAAGCCCGCTGTTTTGTCAAACTCAACTTCGCTTGAAGCATTTGCGATGTTGCCAAGTTTGTTTTTAAGGCGCTGAATGTAGATCGGATTTTGATTTCCATCAGGGGTAAACCTTGGCACCAAAAAGCAAGACAAACCTGTTGGGGCTTGCGCCAGCACAAGGAATGCATCGCACATTGGTGCGGACATAAACCACTTGTGACCTGTTAACAAATATTCCCCATTACTCGTGGGTTCTGCTTTGGTTGTGTTGGCCCTGACATCAGTGCCGCCCTGTTTTTCCGTCATGCCCATACCAATTGTGACCGATGTTTTTTCTTCCATCGGCAAGAACCTATGGTCATAGTTTGGTTCAAGAACTTTGGGCAACCAGTTTTGCGCGATATTGGCCTGTTTGGCAATTGTAGGTACGCAAGCATTGGTCATTGTGATTGGACAGCAATGGGCAGGTTCCATTTGGCAGGACATATACATACCAGCAGCGCGTTTAACGTTGGTTTCAGGTTGCTTTTGCCACACTGAATTATGCAGGCCTTGTTTTGCACTGATTGACATCAATGCGTGATAAGAGGGATGGAATTTGATTTTATCAACACGGTAGCCCTTAGTGTCAAACTGTACGAGTTGCGGTTTGAACTCATTTGCAAGTTGACCATGCTCTAAACTGGTTGCACTTCCTGTAATTGCGCCAAAATTGGCCAGACCTTTATCATCACCGTATGCCAACACAGCGCTCGTCAAAGCACGGTCACTGGTAAAAAAGTTTACATTTTCGAAAATGGGTGACTGGTTAAATACATCGTGTGTTGCCATTAAAACCTCGGATTTTTTAAAACTTTATGTGACTGGAAGGCAATAAAGCAATAATTCAGGAAAAATATTACTTACAAGCTTGCACATCTATACAAAGCTCACTATAGATGCGTTTTTAATGACTGACATTAAAAAAGCCCCAAAAACTTTATCTGGCAACGCACCCTTTAACGAGAACAATCAAATTCTCAAAGGTCGCCACTTATTGGCGATTGAAGATATTTCCGTTGCCGAGATTTCTGCCCTGCTTGATCTTTCTAATCAATATGTTGACCTCAACCGACAAATTGAAAAGAAACAATCAATTTTGCACGGACGTACACACATCAATTTATTTTTCGAAGCCTCCACACGAACCCAAAGTTCGTTTGAGTTGGCTGGAAAACGCCTTGGCGCTGACGTGATGAACATGTCTGTAACAACGTCATCTGTTTCTAAAGGTGAGACCCTGCTTGATACAGCAATGACCTTGAACGCTATGCACCCTGATATTTTGGTGGTTCGCCATCATGCTTCTGGTGCGGCCGAGCTATTAGCGCAAAAGGTTTCAGGCGCTGTTGTTAATGCGGGCGATGGGCAACATGAACATCCAACACAAGCTTTGTTAGATGCGCTGACGATCACTCGTCACCTTGGCAAACTTGAAGGTTTGAAAATTGCTATTTGTGGTGACATAAAACATTCACGCGTTGCACGTTCCAACATCAACTTGCTTGCAAAAATGGGCGTTGAAGTTCGTCTCATTGCCCCCTACTCATTGTTACCATCTGGTATTGAGCGACTGGGCGTTGAGGTTTTCACCTCAATGGAAAAAGGTTTGCAAGATGTGGATGTGGTGATGATGCTGCGATTGCAGCTCGAACGCATGGACGGCAGTTTCATTCCGTCAGCGCGCGAATTTTATCACTTCTACGGTTTGGATGATAACAAACTAGCGCTTGCCAAGCCAAACGCTTTGGTGATGCACCCCGGCCCGATGAATCGCGGTGTTGAAATTCATTCAAGCATTGCCGATGGCCCGCAATCTGTCATTCAAGAACAAGTTGAAATGGGTGTTGCTGTACGCATGGCGGTGCTTGATGCTTTGGCTCGAAATTTACCTAGTGGTCCTTGCTATGATGGTTCTGGTTCTAATGAGGGGCATATCTAATGGAAATAGCTCGTCGAGATAAAACCCGCCGCGCGTTTATAAACGCTCAGATTGTTGACCCCTCACAAAACCTCAACGAAAATGGTGGCATATGCTTTGAAGACGGACGCATTGTTGCCATTGGCAAAAAAGTAACGCCGCAAACGGTTGGCGCTGGCACAAAAATTATCGACTGTAAGGGAAAATCACTTTTCCCCGGTTTGGTTGATATGTGTGTTTATACGGGTGAACCTGGTACTGAATATCGCGAAACCTTAGCAACGGCCTCACAAGCTGCTGCCGCTGGCGGTGTAACAACAATGATTGTTATGCCCAACACAACGCCCGTGATTGATGATGCAGCCATTGTTGATTATGTTTTACGGCGTGCGCGTGACACGGCAAGCGTTCGTGTTGCCCCAATGGCCTCAATTACAAAAGGCCTTGAGGGCACGGCAATGACTGAGTACGGCTTGCTAAAAGAAGCTGGCGCCGTAGCCATTACCGATGGCTTACATGGCGTTAAAGATGCTTCGTTGCTTCGCACTGCCATGTCTTATGCCAATACGTTTGATATGTT
>JAMOMM010000434.1 GCA_027067085.1 Hyphomicrobiales bacterium | reverse complement strand
TTCCGTAAGAAAATTTCAATATTGACTCAGCTTTGCGTTGCAATTTTCATTACACCTGCGTAACGTACTGACTGTTAGTGAACAAAATTTTCCGTTTTGGGAGGAATTTAAATGAAAAAACTACTATTGGGCGCGTCTTGCGTTCTTGCCTTAGCTGCAGCATCTTCAACAGGTGCAATGGCTGCGAAAAAACAGTTTGTGTCAATTGGCACAGGCGGTGTAACTGGTGTTTATTACCCAACTGGCGGCGCGATTTGTCGTTTGGTTAATAAAGGTCGCAAAACCCACGGCATTCGTTGTTCTGTGGAATCAACTGGTGGTTCAATCTACAACATCAATACTGTTCGCTCTGGCGAATTGGAATTTGGTGTTGCTCAATCAGATTGGCAGTACCATGCGTTGAACGGTACATCTAAGTTTAAAAAAGCGGGTCCGTTTAAAGGCCTTCGCGCAATGTTCTCAGTTCATCCAGAACCTGTAACAATTGTTGTGCGTAAAGATTCAGGCATCAATGGTCTTGCAGACGTTAAAGGCAAACGCTTTAACATCGGCAATGCTGGCTCTGGTACACGCGGTACATGGGAAGTTATTGAAGGTGTAATGGGCTGGAAACGCTCTGACCTTAAATTGGCTTCAGACATGAAATCAGCTGAAACATCAGGCGCACTTTGCGATAACAAAATTGATGGTTACTTCTGGCTTGTTGGCCATCCATCAGGTTTGACGCAAGAAACAATTGCTTCTTGCCCATCAAAAATCGTAACAGGCCTAACGCCTGCAATCGAAAAAATGGTTGCTGAAAAACCTTACTACCGTATCGCAACTATTCCTGGCGGCATGTACCCTGGACACCCTGACGACATTAAAACATGGGGTGTTGGCGCAACATTTATCACATCTGATAAAGTAAGCGATGCAGCGACTTATGAAGTTGCAAAGGCAGTGCTTGGAAATCTTGATGCATTCCGTAAATTGCACCCTGCTTTCCGTCATTTGAAAGCATCTGAAATGATTAAAGACAGCTTGTCTGCTCCTTTAGCAGACGGTGCCATGAAAGCTTACAAAGAGCTTGGTCTAATCAAGTAAATCAACAACGAAATGGAGGGGTTTTCCCCTCCATTTTGCTTTTATTTTCTATTTAAAATGCATGCGTATTCTGGCCCTTTAATAAAAACAACAAGGGGCCGTTAAATCATAAACAATCCTGGGGAGGATGTTATGGCAGAGGCCGAAAACACCACCACCGTATCTAGCGGCGTATCTAACGAAGCCGTTGATATGGTCGCCGACTTAGATGTTGGTTCACGTAATCCTGATAATTGGCAAGGTCCAATGCTCGCCGCCGTTGGCGTCTTATGGGCAATTTTTCACATTTATACCGCGTCAGATATTCCTTTTATGTTTAGGGAATGGACGGGTTGGGACTGGTTCCTATTTAATTCAGACAAAGAGCGCGCCTTTCACTTAGCTTTTGCGCTGTTTTTAGCCTGTACGGCCTTTCCGCTGTTCAAAACGTCTTCACGAAACCGAATACCTTGGTATGACTGGGTGCTAGCCTTGGCTGGCGTTGGAGCATGTATGTATTTGGTGCTTAACCGTGATGCAATTGCTGATCGCGCTGGCTTGCCAGAAACAGCAGATCTTGTCGCTTCTGCGATCGGTTTGGTTGTTGTTTTAATCGCGACCTATCGCGCACTGGGCTTACCGATGGTGATCGTGGCTTCGGTCTTTATGGTTTATGTGTTCTTTGGCGACAGAGAATTTATGCCTGAAGTGATCCAATGGAAAGGTGCTTCATTTGGTAAGGCCATGTGGCATTTCTGGATGCAAACCGAAGGTGTGTTTGGTAATGCGCTGGGTGTTTCTGCTTCTATGGTGTTCTTGTTTGTGTTGTTTGGTTCGTTGCTCGAAAAAGCAGGTGCTGGCAATTACTTCATTAAAGTTGCGTTCTCTCTTATGGGGCATATGCGCGGCGGACCTGCAAAGGCAGCTGTTGTATCATCTGCAGCAACGGGCCTGATCTCAGGTTCTTCAATCGCCAACGTGGTGACAACGGGTACCTTTACCATTCCGTTGATGAAACGGATTGGTTTTTCGGCTGAAAAAGCTGGCGCTGTTGAAGTGGCATCCTCAACCAATGGTCAGCTAACGCCACCAGTTATGGGTGCGGCTGCTTTCTTGATGATTGAATATGTAGGCATCCCCTACATTGAAGTTGTTAAGCACGCGTTCTTACCAGCGATCATTTCTTACATCGCGCTGGTTTACATTGTTCACCTTGAAGCTTGTAAGCTTGGCCTTGAAGGCATGCAACGTTCTGGTGCGCCCAAAACGTTGGCTCAGCGTCTAATGGGTGTGTTCCTTGGGTTTGCAGTGTTCATTGGTCTTAGTCTTGCTGTTTATTATGGCCTTGGCTGGTTGAAACCAATTCTTGGTGAATACACCAAACCTGGCATGATTATTTTGTTTATTGTGACCTATATTGGTTTAATCAAATGGGCTGCTTCTTATCCTGAACTTGAAATGGATGATCCAAATGCACCGATAACAGAATTACCCCCTGCAGGACCAATTGCAAAAACTGGTTATTATTTTGCATTGCCTGTTGTGGTGCTGATTTGGTGTTTGATGGTTGAACGTTTCTCACCTGGCTTGTCAGCCTTTTGGGCAACGCTATCAATGATTTTTGTGTTACTGACTCAAAAATCACTCAAAGCAATGTTCCGTGGCGAAGGTGAAGACTTCATGGTCGGGGTTAAATCTGGCCTTAAAGATCTTAAAGAAGGTCTAATCAACGGCTCACGCAACATGATTGGCATTGCGGTGGCAACGGGTACTGCTGGTATTATTATCGGCACCGTGTCACTCACAGGTGCTCATCAGGTGATCGGTGAATTGATTGAATTCATTTCTGGCGGTAGCTTGATTATGATGTTGATCTTTGTAGCGCTCTTCTCGCTGGTTCTGGGTATGGGGTTGCCAACAACGGCGACATATATCGTGATTACGGCACTTATGGCGCAAGTGATTATCACTGTTGGTGCAAAATCAGGCTTGATCGTTCCACTGATTGCGGTCCACATGTTCGTGTTTTACTTCGGCATTATCGCTGATGATACACCTCCGGTGGGCTTGGCAGCATTTGCTGCTGCAGCGATCTCCAAAGGTGATCCGATTAAAACGGGTCTGATTGGTTTCTCATACGACATCAGAACGGCTATCTTACCATTCCTATTCATCTTCAACACCGAACTATTGTTGATTGATGTGGGGCCAGCAAAGGCGGTGTTCGTCTTCTGCATCGCGACGGTTGCCATGCTGCTGTTTGCAGCGGCAACGCAAGGTTGGTTTATTGCCAAATCTAGAATTTGGGAAAGTGTGGCACTTCTTGTTATTGCCTTTACTTTGTTCAACCCAGGTTATTGGCTTGATAAAATGGCAGCACCTTACAGTTATGAAAAACCTGTAGAGATTGCAGCGTTTGCCTCCAAAGTGTCAGATGATGGACATATAAGAATGGTGATTGAGGGTGAAGACTTTGCCACTGACAAAGCCATTACCACAACAATCTCGTTACCATTGGGCAAAACATCCATTGGCGATGGAACCGCGCGTTTAGCAAAAGCAGCTGGCGTCACCTTTAGAACTGAAGATGGTAAAGTGTTCATCGATAGTTTAGGTCAAGGCAAAGTAACGGCTGCCTTGCGTAAACAAGGCATTGATGTGGATTTCCAAGTCACAAGACTTGAAATTCCAACAAATCGCTTACCAAAAGAAGTGTTCTACATTCCTGCCATCTTGTTGTTAATGCTGATTATGTGGTTGCAAAAACGCCGCGAACCAGCAGATCGTGCCAAAGTTGTTGCCGCGCGTATTGCGCGTGAAGCAGCTGGCGTTGAAGTATAAGGAGACTAAAAATGTATAAATCAATACTTTTACCCGTCGACTTAGGGCACAAAGCATCTTGGGACAAGGCTGCACCTGCAGCTGTCGCCCTTGCTAAACAGTACGGTGCAAAGGTCAATGTTGTCACGGTTATTCCCGATTTCGGTATGCCAATGGTCGGGAGCTTCTTTCCAGCAGATTTTGCTGAAAAGGCTCTTGAATCCACACAGGCTGATTTAGCAAAATTTGTTGAAAAGCATATCCCTTCAGATGTGCTTGGCAAGTCGCGCGCTGTTCATGGCACCATCTACAAACGCATTCTCGTTAATGCTGATGAGATGGGTTGTGATCTGATCGTGCTTGGCGCTCATCGTCCCGAAAAAGCTGATTATTTGCTTGGACCCAACGCCGCGCGCGTTGTTCGCCACGCCACCCAATCAGTGTTTGTGGTGCGTTGAACCAGTAGAACATACAAAACAATATAAAATAAAAAAGCCGCAACGTTTGTTCGTTGCGGCTTTTTTCATTCAGGGAAATTTATTAGAGTGTTTCATGTTTTGTGTGAAACACAAACACAGCATGAAACGCAATATTATCCATACCCTAAGTAAGTCGTTCTGGTTCAGTGTAAACCAGAACGTCTCTAGAACGAGAAATCGCGATACAGCCACGAAATGTCGCCGCCCCAAAGCCCTTTGTACAACTCAAGGAATTGATCCGATTGAGTTTGCCGCCTGACCATCATTTCATCAAGTACGTTAAGGAATTGAGTCTCTTGATAGCCTTTACAGCCTTGAATATTACGGCGCTCCAAACCAAGGCGAGACAGCTTTAAGGTCTCTTTTGCAATTGTACATACACAGCGCCCATCAATTTTTGCATCCAGCCCTTTTATCGGGACATCATTGCGCAGTTTTATGATGTCTTCTATTGGCCAGTCTTTGACCAACTGCCAAGCGCCGTCCAATACGCCACTGTCATACAACAAACCAACCCAATAAGCAGGTAGGGCGCTCAGCATACGCCATGGTCCACCATCAGCGCCGCGCATTTCCATAATTGTTTAATCCGCACTTCTGGGAATATCGTGGTTAAATGGGTTTCCCAATCAAGCACTGTTGGTTTTTCACCTGGAAACTGTGGCAGCTTACCGTCAAGAAAGTCTTTAAAGCTTTCGCCAGCAACGTCGTGATAAATGCCGTCGCGATAAACAAAGTACATCGGCACATCCAGTGCATAATCCACCCACTGTTCAAAGCCAAACCCTTCTTCAAACACAAAAGGTAAAATCCCAGCGCGCTCATTATCGGTATCTGTCCAAATTTGTGACCGAAAAGACTGATAACCATTGGGCTTGCCTTCGGTAAATGGTGAGGTTGCAAACAGCGCTGTCGCGATAGGTTGTAGAGCCATAGAGGTGCGCAGCTTTTTAACCATGTCAGCTTCATCGCTGAAATCCAAGTTAACTTGAATGGTGCAAGACCGAAACATCATATCGCGGCCATATTTACCCTTCTTAGCCATGTACTCGCGCATAATTTTATAGCGCCCTTTTGGCATAATCGGCACATCCTCAAGCTTATGCAGCGGGTCAAAACCAACGCCCAAAAAGCCAATGCCGAGTGGATCGGCAATTTCACGCACTTGCATCAAGTGGTCATGGACCTCTTCATATGTGTCATGAATGTTTTCAAGAGGTGCACCAGAAAGTTCAAACTGCCCACCTGGCTCAAGCGAGATAGAGCCATTACCATTGGGGGCCATTAAACCAATGATGTTGTCGCCTTCCATCAGCGGGGTCCAGTGAAAGCGATCACGAAACCCTTCTAACAATGCCTTGATTGAACGCTTCCCCTCATAGGGCACACGTTCAAGCGTATCAGATAGAAATGGGAATTTCTCATGCTCAGTGCCGATACGCCATTGCTCTTTGGGCTTACACCCACGCTCTAGTGCGTAAATAAGGTCATCACGAGTTTCAATTAATGGAGAAGTTTCTGGCGCCACGGTAATTAGTCCCTGAAATTTTTACGTTATTTTCATGTAAGCACGCCTTACGCATTTCGCAAGAACAAAAATTTTAAGTCTAGAGCGTTTCATGTTTTGTTTGAATCACAAACAGGACATGAAACGCCGTAGTTTCAATCACTTAAATAGGTCGTTCTAGGTCAATGAAAACATGAATGACTCTAAGAACGGTTCGAGCTTTGCCAGTCGCCAATAGTAGCTTGCACTAATGCCAATGCAGCAACAGCGGCCGTGTCAGCCCGCATGACCCGTGGCCCAAGAGAAATAGCTGTCACAAAAGGTTGACTAAGCAGCATTTCGCGTTCGCGCTCACTAAACCCACCTTCTGGCCCAATGAGCAGCGCTGTCGGCTGGCCTTTGAATTTACTAATTATCTCAATTGGTGATGAACTTTGCGCACTTTCGTCACAAAAAATAAGCTGGCGCGTACCGTCCCAATCACGGATGACGACTGGCAGTTTTACAGGTTCCAAAACTTGCGGCAAACAAACCAGATTGCATTGTTCGGCGGCCTCAATTGTATTGGCGACCAAACGATCAAACTTAAACCGTTTGCCTTGAGTAAATTCCGTTATGACGGGCCTAATACGCCCAGCACCCATTTCGGTGGCTTTTTGTGCCATATAATCAAGCCGCGCTGTTTTTAGTGGGGCAAACAAATAATCCACATCGGGTAGGGTTTGCGCTTCGCTGATCTTTTCAGTGCCGATCACTAAAGCACCACGCTTTGAGATTTGCTCAATCGTGCAAAGCCACTCTCCATGCTCGCCATTAAAAATACGCACATGGTCTTGCGCCGATAAACGCATGACACGCCCTAAATAATGACCTTGGTCAGGCGACAAGGCAATAGCTTGGTCTAGGCCAAGAGGTTGGTCGACGTAAAGCCGCGGTGTTCTTTTAAGGTTTATTTCCATCCAATATCGATAGCTGACACCTTTGCTACAATCAAGTGATTGAATTACCTTCCAATTAGGTTTAAACCCCTTTGCCTATGAGCCAAGAAAACAAAATCTCATCATCAGACATGAGCGACACAAAAGTTGCAGATGCGCACGACCGCCATTGGGTAGATACTATCTTGATGAAAAGCCTGCGTCCGTACGCTCGTCTCGCGAGATTTGAACGTCCTATCGGTTGGTGGTTGTTGCTGATCCCAGGTTGGATTGCCATTGCGCTTGCACAAATTCCATCAGGTGGCGGAATTGTTGACGTGCGCTTGTTGGTACTGTTTCTGATTGGGGCCATCGCGATGCGCGGCGCTGGCTGCACGTTCAACGATATTGTCGATCGTGATTTTGATGGCAAGGTTGAACGTACCAAATTGCGCCCGATACCAAGCGGACAAGTAACCGTAATCCAAGCCATCGTCTTTTTAGTAGGACTGTCGCTCATCGGCTTAGCGATTTTATTACAGCTTACACAAACATCGATTTGGCTCGGTATTGCTTCGCTCGTTTTGGTTGCTATTTATCCGTTTATGAAACGTTTCACCTATTGGCCGCAGGTTTTTTTAGG
>JAMOMM010000433.1 GCA_027067085.1 Hyphomicrobiales bacterium | reverse complement strand
CGCCCGTAATGTTCCTAATGATTATCGTGGCAGCCAACGGCTTCACCTTTGCAACATGGGGCGCGCTTTTAAACAACTTTGCCATTGAAAAAACCCACTTTACGGGCGCAGAAATCGGTTGGCTGCAGTCAATTCGAGAAATACCGGGGCTGTTGGCCTTTACCGCAGTAGGCTTTTTATATTTCTTTCGCGAACAAACCTTTGCGATCATCTCCATCGTACTGCTTGGCTTGGGCACCGCTGCCACAGGGTATTTCCCCACTGAATACGGGTTTTTCACCACCACATTGCTAATGTCCGTTGGCTTTCACTATTACGAAACCATGAACCAGTCTTTGAGCTTGCAATGGTTGCCCAAAAAGACGGCCCCCCAAACCATGGGCAAAATCTTAGCGGCTGGTTCAATCGCAACACTTTCTGCTTTTGGTATGATTTACCTAACTTGGTGGGTGTTTGGATTTGATTTTAAATACATCTACCTAATAGCAGGTGGCGTTTCGATTATTATCGCAACCTTTCTGTGGTTCGCTTTCCCCCATTTTCAAGAAAAAACACCACAACGAAAGGCTTTGGTTCTTCGTTCACGCTATTGGCTGTTTTATGCCCTCACCTTTATGGCAGGCGCGCGGCGGCAAATCTTCGTCGTGTTTGCAGGTTTTTTGATGGTTGAAAAGTTCGGCTTCACCGTCACGCAAATCACCACTATGTTTTTGGCCAACGCCTTGTTTAACATTTATTTCGCCCCCAAAATCGGCTCCCTTATTGCCAAATGGGGTGAGCGCCGTGCTTTGACCTTAGAGTACATCGGCTTGATCGGTGTCTTTGTGAGCTATGCGTATGTTGAAAACTCAACCATTGCTGGCGGCCTTTACATTCTCGATCACGCATTCTTTGCCATGGCCATCGCTATTAAAACCTATTTTCAAAAAATCGGCGATCCCGCTGATATGGCACCCACAGCTGGCGTGGCTTTCTCAATCAATCACATTGCAGCGGTTTTCATTCCCGTCGTATTTGGATTGATCTGGTTACAAAGCCAAGCCGCCGTTTTCTTGATCGGTGCCAGCTTTGCCTTCATATCGCTTTGCTTGTCATTTCTCATTCCCAATGACCCACGCGCTGGCAATGAAACATTGCTGAGCAATCGCAAAGCTAAGCATTCCGTAACACCCGCAACCGCATAAAAATAGCCAACAACCGAGAACCTATTTAATGACAATCGCTCTTCCTGCCGCAATCAAGCAAACAATTAAAGTATTACCTTCTTTAAACGAGCTTGAGCCAGCAGCATTACAAAAACTAGGCCAAGCGGCCCATTTGATCCAAGCCCCCGAAGGTCACACCATATTTCGACCAGGCAGCACGTGTGATAATTACATCATTGTGTTGCAAGGCACCGTGCGCACATTTGTTTCAAGTGAAAACGGCCGAGAGATTGTCCTTTACCGTATCGAAGGTGGCCAAACCTGCATCCTCACCACATCATGCCTTATGACAGGGTCAAACTACGAAACCGAAGCTGTGGCTGAAACTGATGTTGTAGCTTTATCATTGCCTCGGAAAATGTTTTTAGAACTACTTGGCACCTCGGAAAAATTTCGCTCCCTTGCCTTTAATACCTTTTCCGAGCGCCTTAATGAATTGGTTTTGCTAATCAACGAAATTTCCTTTGGCCACTTAGACACCCGTTTGGCCGCCTATCTAATAAGCAAATCAAATGACAACACCATCAAAGCCACCCACCAATCAATCGCTATGGAACTTGGTTCAGCCCGCGAAGCTGTTTCGCGCCTGCTAAAAGACTTTGAGCGAAAAGGTTTGGTAGAACTGGACCGTGGGCGTATAATAATCACGCAGCGGACCGAATTAGAGAATTATCAAAAGAAATAAATTTCTAAAAATACGTCTTGTGTGACCTCGTCACTAAACATGCACCATGCTCGCTGCTAAAAAGGGTTTAAGAGTTGATAACCATTTTAACAGGAGAGATTATTATGAATAAAAATATTGGTGGAATTGAACGCATCATCCGCGGCGTTATTGGCATTGCTTTGCTTGTTTGGGCCTTTATGGGCGGTAGCGAGTATTCATGGATCGGTTGGATCGGCATTGTGCCTTTAGCAACAGCCGCTATCGGTTGGTGCCCTCCATACGCAATCTTTGGTATCAGCACGTGTTCAGTAAAAAAAGCTGACTAACAATCATGGCAGGCTTATACGATAGATATGTTTTACCGCGTTTAATCGAATGGGCCTGCTCACACGATAGCATTGGCACACAACGTCAAATTGTTGTGCCAATGGTTAAAGGTACAGTGCTTGAGATCGGAATTGGTTCTGGTCTCAACCTGCCCTATTATGATCGCGACAAGGTTAAAAACATCATCGGGATAGACCCAGGTGTTGGCGTTTTAAAACTTGGCGAGAAACGGTTTACCGATTCAGACATCCCTTTAGAGGTGTTACAAGAATCAGCCGAAAAAATCCCTCTAGAGACCAACAGCGTTGATTCTGTCCTTCTGACATGGGCAGGCTGTTCCATTCCTGACATCGAAACAGCCCTTTGCGAAATGCGTCGCGTATTGCGCCCTGACGGACAACTGGTGTTTTGCGAACACGGACGATCAGACGACCCAAAAATCGCGCGCATGCAAGATTTCCTCAACAAAGTCTGGCCCCACTTTGCAGGCGGCTGCAACGTCAATCGCGATTTTCAAGCGCTGATTAAACAAGCTGGCTTTGAGTTTAAAGAACTCGATATGTTTTACGCGATGAAAGAAGCAAAACCCGTCTCATTCCATTTTCGGGGCATTGCTGAACCTGTGTGAGTAGTGTTATTTAATTATTGGCACAGCACAAACAACTTTTAATTGGCCTGTCACATCAAAACAATAAAACGGTGTTGGACAATTACTTTCAAACAGCTTATTTAGGCCAAATGTCAAAAGAGATTTTTCAACGTTTTAAACGAAATGCAGCAATAATCATTGGCTCAAGATTAATTTTCGGCATCCTCAATATCCTTTCAAGTATGATTGTTGTCCGTTTCTTTGGTCTGGCCGAACTTGGCATTGTCATACTCTTACACAGCTATACGCGGCTCTTTAACGACATTATAAAGTTTGATTCTTGGCAAGCCGTTTTGACATATGGCAGTAAATTCCACGAGACCAATGATAAGGTTGAACAAAAAAAGCTATTCGGTCTCCTTATCACCATTGATCTTGTTAGTATTTCAATAGGCGTTATTTGTGCAATCGCCTTTGTGCCCTATGCAATCGATATTTTTGAGTGGCCAGAACAAGTGGCCAAATTTGCCCCCTTCTATGCCATCGCAATATTTTTCATGGCACACGCATCGCCAAATGGCATTCTACGACTTTTTGATCGCGTTGATGCTCTTGCGATAGAATTTGCACTTCGAGCCACGGTAAAATTTATTGGGGTATGTTTAACCGCATACCTTGGCGGCAGCGCATTTCATCTCGTTTTAACGTGGTTTGCAGCAGCAGTAATTTCAGGCACTTGGCCCCTGCTCATCTGCGTTAAAGAATTGCACCAGCGCGGACAACTTCCTAGTCTACAATTTAATTGGCGCAAACTAAGTCGCCGCTTCCCCGGCATTTGGCGCTTTTTAGCTTTTGCAAACATGGCCAGCAGTGTTGGTTTTTTATACACCACAGGAACGGTTCTATTTTTAGGCACCACACTTGGCGCCGCTCAAGCAGCCGTGGTTGAAATCGCCTATCAATTCACTGGGGCGCTAAGTCGACCAATCAGAATTTTAGGGCCAATCATCATGCCCGAATTTACAAAGCTAGTCGCCAACAATGATTGGGTGACTTTCCGCAAAATCATCACTCAACAATTAAAAGTCACAGGCATCTTAATCTTATTAATTGGTCTTCCCTTACTTCTAGCTTTTAGTTTTGTCCTCAATACTATTTATGGCCCTGAAGTTCTTGAATACGTTTGGTTATTCCGCTTTTTATTACTTTTTGTATTCCTGAAAATTTTGGCCTTTACGTTCGACCCCGCCATTCTAGCTGCAAATAAACCTGGCATGTTGCTCATCATTCGCGCCGTCACAGCCCTTATTTATGTCATAACAGCGTTATCATTACTTAACCAATACGGCATTGCCTCTGTTGGTTTTGCCGCGATGCTGGGTCAAATATTTTACATTGCCATTGTCCTTGGGTTTGGCAAAAAGCTGCTCAAAAAACGTGTTGTAAGACATAAGATACTTCCCGATCACAAATAAAAAGTACAAGAAACCACTTCCCAAACTCTATATAAATGTAGATACACCATTGAAAAGTTCGCTAAGCTAATAATTTAACTGAGAAAAAAATGATCCTTCAAACCATATCTCTAAAAAAGTGGTTCAAAGAAATTGGTGCTGCGTATTTCCCCAAAATCCGCACGTTCAGACATTTAAAAGCTATATTTATGAGCTCAAGAATGGATTTCCACGAAGCAATAATCCGAACGACTTTCAGAAAGTATTTTCACCGCGATATAGATCTTGAAAATCCACAGACATTAAGCGAAAAACTGAATTGGCTAAAACTAAACAACAAAGACCCATTATTGAATATCGTGGCCGATAAATACGCCGTTCGTGAGTATGTAGAAAGTAAGGGCCTCAAACACCTTTTGACCAAAGTTATAGGCGTTTACGAGAATGTTGAGGACATTAACTTTGAATCACTCCCCCCAACTTTTGCATTAAAAGCAACCCACGGCAGTGGCTGGAATCTTATTCAAAACAAAGGAAAGAAATTATCAAAAAGCCATATGGTTTCTCGAATTAAACGTTGGCTACGAACCGATATGTCGTTTGAAAAGGGTGAACTTGCTTATCAGGCAATCAAACCACGTATCATCATCGAAGAATTGCTCGACAACAATTCAAAAGAGCTACCTGATTACAAGTTTTTCTGCTTTGCGGGCCAAGTCATGTTTCTTAAATATATTGAAGGGCGGTTTGGCAAACTCACCAGTGTGTATTTAGACACAAATTGGGTCGAATTACCATTTCGTGACAAAAAACAAGCGCGCTTTCCGCAGTTGCCAAAAGCACCGACAAACTTGGTAGAAATGGTCGAAGCCGCGCGAATTTTATCGCAAGACTTCCCATTTGCAAGGGTTGATTTTTACGACATACAAGGCAAAACTTTTTTTGGTGAAATCACCCTTTATCCAGAAGGTGGTTTCGTTACATTGCACCCAGAAAAGTATGACCTCAAATACGGAAAATTGATTGATCTAACTCATAAAATTAAAGCGTAATGTTTTAATTTCTTTAATCCACATCCCATGAGTGGGAATGAGTACGCACTTTTTTACCTGTAATAGCATGTTTACTATCAAGCGCTAAAACCCATTTAACTTTCGGATTTTGTTTGCTGGCTTGCTTCATTTGGTTTGTCCACCAATATAAGTCATGAATGGTGCAATGAGCATTTTCCCCATTAGGCAAAATCGCATTTGCCAAATAGTTTGCAGCCATGACGTAAACAAACCGATCAGCTTGCGAAAACATTTCATCAAGAACCCACCCAATGTCTTCTGCTGGAATGTGCTCCACAACATCCGTGCTGATGACACCATCGGTATTTTCACCATAAGGTTCACTAAAGGGTTCATGGCCCGGATCATAACAAATCACCTTCACATCGCCCCACGCAGCGTTCGCCTTTACGCGTGAGTCTTCACTTTCACCAGGGTATGCAGAATATGAAATCCCTTTACCACTACCGTAATCAAGGATGGTTTTCGCGCCAGTGTCAGCAATCAATTTCACAATTACTTTTGCGCTTTTGGGCAATCGAACACCGTGAAAAGTACCTACACTTGGAACCTCATTGTCCTCACCAGGGTTATGCATCAATTGATATTGTTCAATCAGCTCGCCAAAACGTCGACTGGGATTTTCTTTCGTAAAAACCAAATAACCCGCCTCATCCGCCTCATCTTCCAAATCTTGCCACAGTTTTTCATGAGGACTGGTTTGATAACGAAGTATGTTCGGAAATGGTCGCCATGGTTGGGTGTGTAGCGTAGTATAGTGAAAACATTTAGTGACCGAAACATCATGTTCACCATCACGGTTATTCCAAACACCTGGCATTTCACCAAACAAATCATTAGCGATCATCGCTGACTTAAAGTGATCGTGCTTCAAACCTTTTTGAACATCTTGGAGCGTCCAATGCGAAGCCATTTTTTCGCAGTCAATCAACATCACCGAGTTTTCTTTAACTGAAATAGCCAGTACACCTGCATCACCCATCTCAAAGTCAAACAATTCAGCAGGATCAGAAAGATATATTTGGTCAACATCATTATAAATGGCACGACCTGTGTTGCCCGCAAATTGAGGAATACCATAGCGATAACTGGTAAACCCAGTTTTCCAGCCATTACGCTCAATGCCTTTGATATCGTTCATCAAGTAAATTTCATATACCCGCGAAGGATCACGCACCTTCATGATCGACCAAATGAACACCCGCTCAGCGCGGTGTTGCGCAGCTTCTGTCCCCAAGTAAATTCGCACAGGCGGTTTGCCCGATGGTTTTACACCATCAGCAACATCAAGAGTGATGACTTCTAAGGTTTCTCGAACCCCAGAATTCCGCGCCACACTTGTGCCCAAAAGGTGAGCAAGTTTACGATTGTACCAATGGGTTTTAAAAGGCTTTTTTACTTTACTCACGATCAATATTCCGACTCTAAAGGATTGTTTAATTAGGAAGCTTATAGCGCCAATTAAAGGGGGTTTAAACCCCTTTATACGCAGCCCACTCTTTAGCCAGTACATCGGACAAAATCACCAGCTCGCCTGTATAGTTATCCAGCTGGCTTAAAATAAACGCCAGTTCATTATCGAATGAATGAGTAGCTGTATACGCATTCGGCGTTTTGTTGTCGCCGGGGTAGGCCCCATCAGGGTGGGCAAACATATCAATGCCCGCAACCACCAGTTTGTCAGGTTTAAGCGCCACTGCCATCGCCACCATTACAGCACCGCTGGTCGGGCGAAACTCATCATCAACTCGTATGGGTAAAGCTGAAGCATCAGGCCCAGCCACCACATAATCCAACCTCCCAGATACAGCATTTTTTGCGCGCACCATCAGCAAAATTTTCTCAGTCGTATCCCCCAGTACACACAGCACCGCACCGGACAATTTCTTCATGCTGGCTTGCATACCCGTAAACACCACATCAGGCTCAACCAAAACGCCCCGTGCCTGCCATGAGTGGTTAGCCCGAAACAACACGTCATGCTCAACATCAACGACACATGCATCTTCACTTGACGGGCCATTACCAAGGCACAGTATTGTTTGTGGCCGTCCTAGCCGTTCCTTTAGCGCTTCTAGGTCGTTAAATCGTGTCACACCGCCAACACGACCAATTGGTCCATTGATTGCATCTAGT
>JAMOMM010000432.1 GCA_027067085.1 Hyphomicrobiales bacterium | reverse complement strand
TCCTGCAATCCCAGCCGCTGCAAATGCTGCCAAACAAACAGGGGGGGTGACGTTACTGTCTTGGCTTAACCAGAATATGATTAGGTGGGCTGTGAGCAAGAATGTTGCTTGGGCAGCAGGGTCAACCAATAATGGTCGGATAGTGATTGCCAGTTCGAATGGCATGGCATCCATTAGAGCAATGGCATCTTCGCGAGCCATGCCAGCGGCAACTTTTGCCGCATGGGGACTGTCTACCAGCGCAAACATTGCAGACTTTGCTGGGTCGCTAATACCTTCAACAAGCTGTTCAATTATAATTGAATCGGCAAGAATTCCCGCAAGAGCTGGGGCCGTCAAAATTGCCAGAATGATGTAAGCTGCTGTTACCGGTAATCCCATACCTAAGACAAGAGAAGCCAGACCGATCAAGAGTATGGCAATGACAATGGAGCCTTGTGACCATTGGGCAATCATCAGCGAAAAGCCATTGCCTATGCCGCTGGTGACAATGGCATTGTTCATGATGCCAATCGCGACCAGAAGAATGCCCGTCATGATCGATGATTTTATGCCAATCAGCAGTGCTTCTGTAATTTTTGAAGGCCCCATGGAAACAGGCTCAAATGTTGTGTTTTTTATAAATTTTGCAGCAATTGTTGTTGACCAAGATACCAAGATCAGGGCTGCGATTGCCCATGAAGCAGCAAAGCTTGGTGTAACGCCTGTCATTAAAAGCCAGATCATGACGGTTAATGGCAGGACAAAAGTCAGTCCACCTGATACTAATTTGCCGTAATTTACCTGCAAATCCAGATCATCACCAACTTGATGTTTAACGGCTTCAATACGGACGATAAATGCCACAGATAAAAAATATAAAATGGCGGGCATGATGGATACAGAAACAATTGTGGAATAGGGAATTGATGTATAGCTTGCCATAACGAATGCACCAGCACCCATGATCGGAGGCATGAGCTGTCCACCTGTCGAGGCGGCCGCTTCAACACCAGCGGCAAACTTTGCGCGAAAGCCATTGGACTTCATTAAGGGAATGGTAATAACGCCAGTAGAGGCTGTGTTGGCAATTGCTGAGCCGCTGATTGTACCTGTTAGGGCAGAAGATAGAACCGCTACAAATGCTGCGCCGCCGCGAATGCGCCCTGCGACAACTTTTGATATTTCAATGACGAAATCGCTTGCTCCAGAAGCAACAAGAAAGCCGCCAAAGATCATAAATAAGGTTATGTTGGTTGAAGAAATGCTAGCTAAAATTCCGAACATCCCTTCATCGTTATAAAGGGTTCGAAATAATACATCGTTGACAGGAAGGCTGGCAGCGCGAAAAACGCCAGGTAAGTATGAACCTAAAAACAAAATATATGACATTGAAGTGACTATTAGAATGGGTATGACCCAGCCCGATACGCGGCGGGACAAATCCAGAGCTGCAAATATTAACAAAAATCCAGCGGTCCAATCAACCAATGTAAATTGCCAAGGTTGCCCCGTGACAGCAAGCGTTCGTTCATAAATCCCTGTTTCTGCTCCAGCAACCCAAAGGGCAGCACTGGCGATGAGCAGACCATAGGAAATATCAAGGATGATCGCGTATTTTTTGTTTGCATATTGCCCAAATGGACTGAACATGACGGAAGCTAGAAATGCAAAACCTGCAAAATGAATGGCGTTTTGCCAGAGACCTGGTTCAACAAGGTAGATGTTTGTCAATATATGCCAAATGCCAAAGCAAACAGCAAATACGATCATAAACTTACCAACTATGCCGCCTTTCCAGGCTGACAGACTAAGCAAAGAATTTCGGTAAGAATACCCAGTATTTGGCTCATTTAACGTTGAGTCTGATGCTGAATGCTGGATACTTTCTTCAGGTTTTTCTACCATTACTACCACCATGTTTTATATAAAAAGGAGCGAAAGAAAAACTCTTTCGCTCCTAAAGAATGCCAATTTAAGGAATACTATTTAGCGATCAGGTGAGCGGGTACTTCAAGGCCAATTTCCTTGTAGTAACGCGCGGCACCAGGGTGGAGTGGTACTGGTAATCCAGCCATAGCTTTTTTAACCGCCATAGCTTTTGTTGCTGGATGAATAGCTGACAGGAAGCCAAGGTTTTCATACATTGTTTTGGTCAGCATATAGACATGATCTTCGTTAACGTTGGCATTCACAGCCAAAAAGTTAGGTTGAGCAATTGTTTTAATGTCTTTGGCTTGACCAGGGTAAGTACCTGCAGCAATGGTGTAAGGCACCCAAAGCTTGCGTCCACCATCCATTGCTTTTGCCTGTTCAGGTGTAACATCTAGAATGGTGAATTTGCCTTTATTGGCAGCCATTAGCTTGGTAATTGCGCCTGTTGGCGGACCTGATGGCATGCCAGCGCCCACTGCTTGACCATTTGCTAATGCATCGGCTGATGGGCCATAACCAGCATGTATAAGTTTGTAATCTTTGTTGATGTCAATGCCCAGCCCTGACAATAGAACCGTATTGGAACCAATTGTACCCGAGTTTTGCTTGCCCATTGCCATCGGCATGCCCGTCAGGCTTTTGAGATCACCTACAGTGCCTGTTTTGACCTTGTCATTGGCAAGAACAAATTGCTCAACATTTTGCCAAAGCATCGTTACAGAACGAATGTTTTTTTGTGGGGCTGATACTGGGCCAGTGCCAGTTGCTGCATAGGAACCAAATAGACCTTGAAGAATAGCAAAGTCAGCCGTGCCAGAACCAAGAGCTTGTACGTTTGCCCCTGAACCAGCCGAGTTTACAGCTGTCAGGCTGAACTTTTTCTTTGGTAGCAGTTTAATTTTTGTGAGCGTCGAAATGGCTGTGCCTACTGGATGATAGGTTCCACCTGTCGATGCTGTGTTTAAGATGTAATCTTTTGATTGGGCCATCGCATGGTTTGCAGAAAGCGCAAATGCCATGCCTGCGGCCAAAGCTATTAACTTTTTCATTAGTAATTCCTCCGAGTTGAATGCTGCTCCCACAGCTCTTGACTATCTTAAAGGAGAGGAAGCCATATAGGCTATGAAGAAAATTGCGATACCGTTGCAAATGCCCTGCGGATTTCCGCAGAGTCTGCGTAATGCTTTAGTTTTTTAAAACTTCGTCCTTGTTCAAGCCAAGTTTGACGATCTTTTCATTTAATGTTCTGCGACCGATACCCAAAGCTTCGGCAACAGCATCCATTTTGCCTTGATGTGTTGTCAGTGCTTTTGCGATAAGTTGGCGCTCAAAGGCTGCGACCGCTCCGCGAAGGTTTTCTGGAACGTCATCATAGTTACCATCTTTTTGCAAAGCTGCTGCTGCCGAGCCTCCGCCACGGCGGGCTGCAAGTATGCGGCGTTCGCAAACATTACGTAATTCACGAACATTACCTGGCCAATCATGCGCCATTAAAGCGGCAAGGTCATCGGAGGTGATTTCAGGGGGAGAGATTTCATATGTTGCTGCAAACAGGTCTAAAAATCTGGCATAAAGCAATGGAATATCATCGCGTCGATCGCGCAATGCGGGAAGCGATAAAACAATTGTATTGAGTCGGAAATATAGATCTTGTCGGAACACGCCAGTTGCCAGCTTGTTTTCAAGGCTATCATTGCCTGCAGATACAATGCGAAAATCTGATTGGCGTGCTTCAGCTGATCCAATTGGGGTAAATTGTTTGGTTTCTATAATCCGCAGGAGCTTGGCTTGAATTTCAATGGGCATAATTTCAAGTTCATCGAGAAAAAGCGTTCCGCCATCGGCTTTATCTAAGAGGCCTTTTTGCCCATCACTGGTGCCCAATAATGTGTCTTCAAATCGAGCGACAGGTATCGCGGCAAAGTTTACAACAACAAATGGTTCAGCTGATCGTGGCCCTAAATCGTGAAGTGCGCGAGCGACCAGTTCTTTACCTGTGCCCGTTTCACCTAAAAGCATAACATTTGCAACACTATCACTAAGGTCAAGGATTTCGTGGCGAAGGTTTTTAATGCTTTCGGCATTTCCCAGTAGTACTCGATTTAAACTTGAAAGATCTGACAGTCTGGCTTTTAAGCGTTCTGTGTTTAAGGAAAGTCGGTTTAATTGCGCCGCATTGCCCAAAAGTTTCAACATTCGTCTTGGGTCAAAAGGCTTTTCTAGAAAACTATATGCACCTTCTTGCATTGCATTTACAGCCATTGCAATATCACCGTGAGCAGACATCAACACAAGTGGTATAGAGGTCTTGTCTTTCAGGGTGCTCAAAAGTTCAATGCCAGTCATACCAGGCATACGCATATCGCATAAGATAACATCAATGGGCTGGGTGTCGAGCATGTTGAGTACACGACCAGCGCCCGGCAAAGTTTGAACTTCAAACCCGCCATTTTTTAGTAAGTGGGCAAGTGAATCGCGCATTTCAGGATCATCATCGATAACCAGAACTCTAAATTTCTCAACCATGATTACTCACTGTTATTGGATAGTGGCAGAGAGACGCTGAATTGCGCGCCGCCATTTTTAAGGTTTGTTGCAATGAGCTCTCCATCATGTTCTTTTATAATCGCGGCTGAAATAGACAGCCCCAGCCCCATGCCATCACCTGAGGCTCGTGTGGTGTGGAAGGGTTCTTGTAATTGAGCCAATTTACGATCTCCAAATCCTATACCAGTATCTTTTACCTTAATAACGGCGCGGTTTGCTTCTTCTTGTATCACAACTGATAGAACAGCATCTTTAGTGCCCTCCATTGCTGCCAGAGCATTTTTAATCAGGTTTACCAATACTTGCTCAAGGCGAAGCCGATTGCCATAAACAAGCACTGGTGAGCTGGTGATGTTTGTTTCAAGTTTAATGTTTGCGGCACGAATATCATGTTCTACCAAAGTAAGCACATCGGCAAATACGTCTTGAAAAGATACTATGGCGAGCTTTTCATCACCTGGTTTGGTGAAAAAACGCAATTGTTTTGTGATGTTCTCCATTCGGTCGACAACTTTGTTGAGTTTTTCCCATGTTTTGCCCAGTTGCATTTCGCCGCCTAATTCAGCCGCGGCAAGATAGTTACGCATCGCAGATATTGGTTGTCCAAGTTCATGGGTAACAGAGGCTGACAATTGACCAAGGGCTGCAAGTTTACTGGAGCGTGCAAGTTCTTTTTGAGCATTTTTTAACTCAGTATTTGTGGCGCGTAACTGTGACCTGTCGGCTTGAGATGCGCGCAGTGCAGCCCTGATGCGCGTTGATCTTAAAAATGTTGCAAAGGCCAACAATGCAGACAATGCCCCACCAAAGATAAAGGTTGTCAGTGTTGCCCGTTCAAATATCCGTCGTTCGCTCAAAAGATAATGAATGCGCCAGTCAAGCCGCTTGGCAGGGGCTGAAACATAGATAGACTTTTCCCCTGCGATGGACACAGTAGATTGGCCAAAACGCTGCCATGAAAATGTAGAAAGTGGCTTGTCACCAAATTGCTTTTTCGTTCTAATATCTGCCAATTGTTTGTCTGAAAGTTTGGATAGTGTTTGATATAGCCAAGTGGGGTTGGATGATAAAACAATCACTCCATCTTTATTAGACACAAAAACACGCTCATTACTTTCTTCCCAGGCTTTTTGTAATTCGCGAACATCAAGTTTGATTGCAACTACGCTGGTGATATGGCCCATATCGTCGTAGATTGGTTCAGAAATGAAATACCCAGGCCGCCCAGTTGTTGCGCCAATACCAAAAAACTCACCGCGTTTGCCAAGCATTGAATTGGTGAAGTATGGTCGAAAACCATAATTTTGGCCTACAAAAGATCGTGAGGTATCGTAATTTGATGATGCTAAAACCAAACCGTTCCGATCCATTATATAAATAGCTTCTAATTCGGCCTCTTTGGAAAAATGAGCAAGTTGCTTATTGAGCAATTTGTTAGAAGCGGTTGAATGGGCGGAAATAACAATTGGATAACGCGCCAAGACAGCAGGTAAATACTGATATTGTTCTAATGTGCTGTTCAGTGAACGCCCATAAAGGGATAAACGGTTTTTGGCCTCTTCGATCTCTATTGAGCGAAAGTAGGATAAAGAAGTAATAAAAAGCCCCGTGATTGCAACCAATGCAATGGAGATCAAAAGAATAACCACACTGCGACGAGCGTTTTTTGGTATCTTAATTTTTACATCGGAATACAATTTTTAAATTCTCACCAACTGAGCATGACTTCAATAAATAACCATTCAGCATAATTTGTCATAAATAACGAGAGGCAAAAACTATAAAATCAAAACCATGCTAATCAAGCTTGGATTAGTTAAAAAGCAACCAGATAATAATTATGGCCAGAATGAAAGATATGCCTTGCCAGAATAAAATTGGATTTTGTTCTGCAAGTGGTGTTTGAGAAGATTTTGTTAGATTTGGATTTGGAGTGCGCAGGTCTGCGATAAACTCGGTCATGGTTTCATGGCGTTCGTATTGGTTTGGATGGGTCATTTTACGTAAAGCTCCATCAATCCAGTCAGGGATTTGTGGCCAATCAGAGGTTTGTGGACGGCTGATTTGGGCACTGGTATAGCGCAATTTTCGTAAATGAGCTTTGGTTTTAATGCGTGATACTTGTGGTCCGTAAGGTAGTTTACCCGTCATCATCTGGTAAGCGATGACACCTAGAGAATAAAAATCTGAACGTCTTGAGGGTGGTTCGCCGATGAAGTATTCAGGAGCTGCATATTGCAGGGTGCCAAGAACTTGCTCGTGGTCTTGTTGTGGGCTGGCCTCGATAACACCAGCTACGCGTGTTGAGCCGAAATCAATAATCTTTACGGTGCCTTGCTGGTCAATTAAAATGTTTTCAGGACGCAAATCTTGATGCAACATTTCTTTGCGATGAAAAGCGCGTAAGCCTTTTGCAATTTGTTCAATAATAAGACGAACAGATTCTAAATCTGGTTTTGGATTGTCGATCATCCATTGGGCCAGTGTTTGACCTTGAATATACTCATTAACAACATAAACAAAATTACGTTTGCGGGATTTTTTTGCAGCTTTTAAAACATGCGTATTGGTGATGCGCTGGGCAATCCATTCTTCAAGTAAGAAGCGTTTAATATAGGCTTGGTCTTCACGTAAATCCATTGAAGGGATTTTTAAGGCAACCTTTTCACTGGTTTCAATGTCTTGGGCCAGATAAATATGGCTGCGATGATTGGCATGAAGTTGGCGGATTATTTTGTAACCTTCAAATTCCTGACCTGACTGTAAAAGTTGTGGTGCCGGTAAGGTATGGTTGGTGTCTATAAATTCGGCAAGGTCGCCATTGGGGACTGATTCAATTTTTACAATTTGTATGGTTAGGTTATCTGTGCTGCCTTGTGCCAAAGCTGTATGAGCAATGATGTTGGCCGCATTATCAAGACTATTTGGATTTTCTGCAATTGTTTTGGTGATGAAGCTTTTGTCGATATGCTCATACACACCATCGGTTGCAAGAATGAAAATATCAGCTTTTGAAATTCTAAGCTGGCGATAGTCAATTTCAACATTTGGGGCCATACCTATGGCTCGGTTAAGGTAGTTTTCACTTGCTGATAAAATCAAACGATGGTCAGTGGTGAGTTGTTCAAGGCCATCACCGCAAACGCGATAAATACGGCTATCGCCGACATGGAAAATATGAGCGCATGAACCTTTTAGAATAAGGGCACTAAAGGTTGAGACATAACCTTTGTTCATATCATAGGCATGTTGGCTGCGTTTGGTTTGGGCATAAGCCCATGAATTGGTGGCGGTTATAACTCTTTGTGCTGATGTTTTGACGGTCCATGTATCGGGCGTGCAAAAATAATCTGTCAAAAAACTTTTAACGGCAGACTCGGCTGCAATCTGACTTACGGATGAACTTGAAATGCCATCAGCAATCGCAACGGCAATGCCTTTAGATGTTAAGATAAGGCCCGTTGGCAAAAGGGCACCATGAAAATCTTGGTTGATTTCCTTGGTACCTTTTAGTGAGCTTTGTCCGATAGATATGGAAAGTTGGTTTGTCATGTTTAAATTTGTAAAATAGGCTCTATTAAATCATCAATAGAGCCTATGATTTTTAATCATTGAATGCAGATGTTTGATTGCGTTTTGCACCTGTTTTGATGTGGGTTGAATAAAGCGTCAGACCAACAAAAGTGATGCCGCCTACAAGATTGCCCAATACAGTTGGGATTTCATTCCAGACAAGGTAATCCATGATTGTAAAGTCGCCACCCAATAAGATACCAATAGGGAACAAAAACATATTTACAACAGAGTGCTCAAAGCCCATGTAGAAAAACAACATGATTGGCATCCACATGGCAATGACTTTGCCAGAAACGTGGGTGGACATCATTGCTGCAACAACGCCAGTTGAAACCATCCAGTTACACATAACCCCGCGAATGAAGAGCGTTAGCATGCCTGCTGCACCATGATCTGCATAACCAACTGTGCGGCCTTCGCCAATGACACCTAATTTTTGACCAACAATATTGGGTTCCACAGAAAAACCGTAAGTAAAAATAATTGCCATAAATAAAGCAACCATTAAGGCCCCTGCAAAGTTGCCAACAAATACCAAACCCCAATTGCGGAGTATGCCTTTGAGGGTCACGCCAGGGCGTTTATCAAGCAAGGCAAGCGGGGTGAGGGTGAAGACACCTGTTAAAAGGTCAAAACCTAAAAGATAGAGTAAGCAAAATCCAACGGGAAATAAAATGGCCCCAGCTAATGGTTGGCCTGTGTTGACGGTGATGGTAATAGCAAAGGCTGCCGCAAGGGCCAAGATTGCACCTGCCATAAAAGCGCGAATGAGCGTGTCGCGGGTGGCCATGAAAACTTTTGCTTCGCCAGCATCTATCATTTTAGTGACGAACTCTGCGGGGGCAATATATGCCATTAGGATGTTCCTTTTTGTAGTCAAATTTAGAAAAAGTAATTTTTACAGATAGTGGCAGCGCTAAGCTGCAGATCTTGTTTTTAATTGGTTTAAGTCGAGTAATAGGCGGCCATTTTCGACTTTGATTTGGTAAGTGTTTACCTGGCCTTCGTCAGCGCCTTTTGCCGAACCGGTTTCCAGATCAATGACCCAGTTATGCAATGGGCAAGTGACGGCGTTACCATGGACGATACCTTCTGATAAGGGGCCCTTTTTGTGGGGGCAGGCATCATCAAGCGCAAAGACCTGATCGTTTTGGGTGCGGAAAACCGCGATGCAGCCTGAAGTGGTTTTTACCACGCGTCCGCCACGTTTTGGGATGTCGCTTAGTGCGGCGATGTCAATCCAATTTGTCATTGTGCAGCCTCCAAAGTTAGGTCGGCCAAAGCGGCCCATTTTTGTGATTGGTATTGAGGTTTGGTTTGTTCAGCCCATGGGTCTTTGCGATAGACGGATTGGGAAATTTCAAATCGTTCAATCAGTGCGACGCGGTTTTCTATATCATCGACAATTTGCTCTATCACCCATTGCAAACCTACTTGAGCAACCCATTTATACGGGCGATCGAGGTAAGCAGCGCTTTCGCGGTAAAGCTGAATAAATGCAATTGAAAGATCAATGACTTCTTGTTCTGTTGCTACTTTGGCTAGAGCTTCGGTTTGTTTGAGTTCCATGCCAGCAGCGCCTGCTACCGAAACTTCATAGCCACTGTCAACGCAAATGACACCAAGGTCTTTGCAAGTGGCTTCAGCGCAATTTCGTGGGCAACCAGAAACGGCCAGTTTCACTTTATGTGGTGTCCAGCTTCCCCAGAGAATTTTCTCTAACTTGATACCAAGGCCTGTGCTGTCTTGGGTGCCAAAGCGACAATGGTCTGTGCCAACGCAAGTTTTAACAGTGCGTAAGCCTTTAGAATAAGCATGGCCAGAGACCAGCCCTGCTTTATTTAGATCTGACCAAATGGATGGAAGGTCATCACGTTGGATACCTAAAAGATCTATGCGCTGGCCCCCTGTTACGTGAATGGTCGGGACGTTGTATTTTTCAGCGGCATCGGCAATAGCACGCAATTCTTGTGGTGTGGTCATGCCGCCCCACATGCGAGGCAAAACAGAATAGGTGCCATCTTTTTGAATGTTGGCGTGGTTGCGTTCGTTAACGAAACGGCTTTGGGCATCATCAGTGTATTCCAATGGCCATTGGCAAAGTAAATAATAGTTTAGCGCCGGGCGACAAGATGGACAGCCGCATGAGGTTTTCCATCCCGCCTCTTGCATAACAGCGGCAATGCTTTTGAGCTTGCGTGATTTGATGATTTGGCGCACGTCTTGATGAGTAAGATCGGTGCAACTGCACATGCCTTTTGCGGCTGGTACAACAAAATTGTCACCAAGGGTTACGGCGAGCACTTGCTCAACCAGACCTGTGCAATTGCCGCAAGACGCAGATGCTTTGGTTTGGGCGCGAACGGCAGCCAGGTCATTAGCACCATTATGAATGGCTGAAATGATTGTGCCTTTACAAACGCCATTGCAGCCACAAATTTCAGCACTGTCTGGCATGGCCGCAACAGCAGCTAATGGGTCTGCATTGCCACCAGCCATTGATGGTCCGTGAATAAGATTGGCGCGGATATCTGAAATATCTTCACCGCGTTTAAATTTGTCAAAGAACCAAGCACTGTCAGTAGTATCGCCATACATGACGATACCGATGATGTGATTGTCGCGCAGAATTAAGCGCTTATAAATACCGCGAGCAGGGTCGCGCAGGACAACTTCTTCATGGCTGTCTTCGTCGCCAAATTCACCAGCAGAAAATAAATCAATACCCGTTACTTTTAGTTTGGTTGAAACCATTGGGGCAATGAACGCAGCTTGTTGTTCAATTAATGTGCGTGCCAATACTTTGGCCATATCATAAAGCGGGGCAACAAGCCCATAAATGATGCCGTCATGCTCAACGCATTCGCCAAGAGCGTAAATATCTTGGTCTGAGGTTTGCATTTGATCGTTAACCCAAATGCCACGCTCAACGCGCAGGCCTGCACTAACCGCTGGATGCGTTTCGGGCATAATACCAGCGGCCATGACAACAATATCGGCAGGGTGTAACGCACCGTCCTCCAATAGGACAGCTTCAACACGATCTTTGCCAAGAATGGCCGAAGTGTGAGCTTTGCAAACAACGCGAATACCGCGCTTTTCAAGTTCTTTTTGTAAAAGATAACCAGCGGCTGGATCAAGTTGGCGCTCCATTAAATGGCCCATAAGATGGAGAACGGTTACGTCCATGCCGCGGGCTTTTAAAGCAGCAGCAGCTTCAAGACCTAATAATCCGCCGCCAATAATAACAGCTTTACCGTTGGTTTTACCTGCTGCTTTCAACATGGTGTCAACATCGCTTATATCGCGAAAGCCAATAACGCCAGGAAGGTCTTTGCCTTGAACGGGAATAAAGAATGAAGCCGAACCTGTGGCGATAATCAGCTTGTCATAATCTGTGATACCATTTTGGCTAATGACTTGTTTTTTACGGCGATCAATTTTTACGATGGCTTCGTCAAAACGACAATTTACATTGTGTTGTTTGTACCAGTCAGCGTCATGGGTAATGATGTCTTCAAATTGTTTATCACCTGCCAAAACGGGCGAGAGCATGATGCGGTTGTAATTACCATGAGGTTCTGCGCCAAATAAGGTTACGTCATAGGTTTGCGGGCTTAGCTCAAATAACTCTTCCAGCATGCGACCCGAGGCCATTCCAGCGCCAATGATGACAAGCTTTTGCGGCATAATATCGTTCCATTTCTTTTTCAAACATGTTTGTTGCCTTGTCATAGCTCTTGTGCGTGATGCTGTCTGTTGCTAAGAAATCAGTTAGGTGTTGCGTTTTTTGCAACACGTGGGCTTTTAAGCATAGAATAGGAAGTTCTTTATGCGTCATCTTCTTGTGCCAAAATATGTTGAGCAAATTGCTCGAAATGGTTCATTACGTAGTGCAGCCGAGGAGCTTGGAATTACGGCATCGGCGCTTAATCGACGTATTTTAGGCCTTGAAGAGGAATTGGGTGTGGAGATTTTTGAGCGTCACCCTTCAGGTTTGCGGCCTAATATTGCTGGTGAAATTTTACTGAAGCATTTTCGCGACCAGATTGCTGATATGGAGCGGGTAAAATCGAGTATTGCAGATATTTCTGGGCAACGAGCAGGGCATATTAACATTGCGACAACCCGCGAGGTGGTGCAGTATTTTTTACCTGCGTTGATTAAAGAGAGTTTGATAGACTTTCCTGCGGTGACGTTTGGTGTTGATTTGCTGGAGCGCGGTGAAGCTGAATTGTCGCTTGTGGATAATACTAATGATATTGCCATTGTATTTGAGCCGCTAAGAATAAAAGAGTTGCAGCCTGTTTATAGCGGTGAGCAACAAATGTTCGTGGTGATGTCTGATAAGCATCCATTGGCAAAAAAAGAAACGGTAAGAATTTATGAGTGTTTAGACTATGCTTTGCTATTGCCCAAACGGCCAGAGGGTATTCGTCGAATGCTGGATATTGCTGCGGAAAAAACTGACACAACATTGATACCGGTACTTGAATCTAATTCGCTCGATCTGTTGCGTTTGATGTCTCAGGATAGTGATGCGTTAAGTTTTTGTCTGGCAATAAACCTGCGCCCCAATCTTAAAGAAGACAACCTTGTGGCGGTGCCCTTATTAACCCCAGGGATTGCCCCTGGCGCATTGATTGCTGGTCACCTTCGCGGGCGAACACTACCTGTTGCCGCCGCCCGATTCCTAGAAACCGTAAATAAAGAACTAGCGACCAAGTTTGCCGTCATTGTTTGATTTTTTGGTTTTTTGGTTGCGGGGGCAGGATTTGTTGAGCATTCTTGTAACCCATTGATATTGTTGAATACTAACCTGTGGTCTGTGTACCGTTGTGTACCACTTAATTGTACATAGAGCAATAAACTAGACGGTTACCTGCTGTAGTTATCTGCAACTATAAAAAACCCATACGGAAGTATCTCGGGTGATCCTGTCAATGTTCCTCATCTATCCAACGGTTTTTTGATGAAATATTTGGTAATGCAAACTGGTTGACTAGTGCTTTTATCGGTATCATTGTTATAAAATGAAACCCACGCTTTCAAAAACTGATTTCATTCAGTTCTTAAACTGCCCAAAGTCATTGTGGTTATTAAAGAACAAGCCCGAACTTTATCCTGTTGAAGAATTTACAGAGTATGCAAAAAAATTGACTGCTGAAGGCGATGAGGTTGAACGGCACGTCAAACTGCTGATTGACTTACAAGAGGATGCCAATAGTTACTTTTTTCAAACCGTTTTTGATACAAACGATGGTTTATTTGCAAGAGCTGATATGGTTTTGAAGAACCCTGACGGCAGCATCGATTTGTTCGAAATAAAATCTTCTACCAGTGTGAAAGAAACTAACCCACATAATCAACTGAAAGATGCTGCATTTCAATCCATTGCTGCCCAAAGAACTGGCGCTGTTGTGCGGAAATTTTTTATTGTTCATTTGAATGGGGATTATATCCGAGATGGAGATGTCAACGCTGATGAGCTTCTTGTCTTTTCTGATGTAACCGAAAAGGTCAATGCTGTTCTTTCTGAGACTGAGGAAGAAATTGTTGATGTGCTATCACTGCTAGCAAAAGAGAAAATTGATGAAAGCTCTTGTTCTTGTTTACATCTAAGTAGGGGGCATCATTGCAACAGCTTTGGCTACTTTAATCCTCAATTACCAAAACCTTCAATTTACAACCTACCGCGTTTATCTGTTTCAAAGCGCAAGTTATTTGTTGGGGAAGGGCGCTTTGATCTTGGTGATATTAAACTTGATGAAGTCTCTCGATTGCAGAAGCCAGTCCTGTTGTCATATCAATCTGGGGCACCATACGTTGACTTGCCAGATATAAAAAACTTCTTTGAAGAATTGTCTTACCCTCTCTACTTTTTGGACTATGAAACGTATGCTTCGGCGATACCAATTGTGAGCGGCGCAAAACCACAAAGCCCCATTCCATTTCAATTTTCATTGCATAGACTTGATCTGGATGGAGAACTTACGCACTCTGAATTTCTCGCTGAAAATCCAGAAATGCCACTAAACTTAGTAACTGTGCTTGAACAATCCATCGGAGAGATTGGTTCGATTATCACGTGGAACAGGAGTTTTGAGAATACCCAAAACAAAATGATGGCGACCCTTTACCCGGAGTATGGTCGTTTTTTAAAGAGTGTAATTGAAAGAACCGTTGACTTACAGGATGTATTTAAAACGGGTTATGTAGATATACGCTTTAAAGGCTCAACATCTATTAAGAAAGTGCTGCCTGTATGCGTGCCTGAGCTATCGTACGAAGGAATGGATATATCGGATGGTACAGAGGCGATGCAGGGCTGGATAACGATGCTAGAGCTTCCTAGGGGCCAAGAAAAGAATGACAAACACAGAGCACTGTTAGAATACTGCAAGCTGGATACAAATGGGATGGTAAGTTTGTTTGAGTTTGCTCAAAGGCTTGCTATGGATGCCTAAATTTTGAATGTAGGTAATATATCCATTGATTAACTAATATTAATTTGCCGCAATCAATTAAAATTAGACTGGGATTAGATGACAAGTTTGTTCAAATAACCACGACGGATGAATAAGGGTATCCAAGGCATTTTATTGTATACACCTGGCATCCAGAATGCAGTCAATGTTGCTGTAGGTACATTTACCAAAGTAGAAAGCAATGCCTGCTTGTTATCATACCCTAAGGCGTTGTTCTCACAGTCTTCGGAGGATGCCTTTTCCCAGTTTCTTTTTATTAGTTCCTTTCCAACTTGCGTAAGAAATTTTTCTAACTCAGGAGAAAGCTCGGCATTGCAGCTTACTTTCTCCATAGATTGATGGTGTAATATTGTAATATCAAGTTTTTTGACTAACTCGTCGTTCGCAACACTCGCAACGCCTGTTGGATCGGCAATGAGTACACCTAAAAAAAGGTTGTTGTGTGTATTTTTTTCTTGGAATATTTGTTCCTCGGTAGCATTGTTTTCTGTTTGAAGCTCTTTTGGGCGAGAGTTTTTCTCCACACCACTATAGGCATAAAATTGAGCTCTCGCTTGATGTCCTGACCCAATATTATCATCGAGAAATAACACCGCCCCGCCATTTTGTATAACCTCTTTTAGGCTGGAGAGAGCAGTCTCAATTTTCCACCCAAGTTGCGATAGCTGTTGTCTTAATCCTTGTTCAGCAAACATTGTAATAAACCGCCCACTGTTTGGGGTAAATGGATAGATTATCCGATCTTTTACTTCAGAAGAGGTCTTGGCATTGGCTTTCTCCACTAGATCCATCGTTCCAGCTTCAATTTCACTTCTGCCAATAAGTGTAGTTTTCTTAATTAGCTCTAATGTTTCGGAGCGCAATTTGGGGGGGAACTGCTGAATAAAACTCTTAACATGTTCAAGGTTGATTTTCCATTCTCCCACACCATTGAAATGTTCAAGATGTTTAATGTCGTTCGAAGAAGTATTCATGTCATTTTGGTAAAGTGAGGGGCAGGTGCTATAGAAATCTGTATGATTTGCGAGAAAATGCTCTATTTTTTCCAATTTTCTCTCGTCGACATTTCCTGCGCGAGCGGATTTTTCTCTATCCAACGAAAATCGGATAGTGTAATGTATTCCTTTAAGGCCTTTTGGCAAAGTTCCTGAAAACTCGCATGTATCGTCAGACAGGCTTTCTAAAAAGAAATGTTTTCTAGTCGCGAGATGAACAATTTCACGCCATTCTATTGGACAAAAAACATAACCAATTTTCCGTGAAATCCCGTCTCCTTCGGTCTGTTGGTTTCTTTTTGACGCGGCTTTGTAGTACCCTAGTTGCTTACCAGATAAAATGATGTGATTTTTATTGCTGTAATTGCCTTCAATAGACTCCATTGAAAGCACCGCTACAGTGCACTCTGTAGAGGGGAGGTCGGTATATAATTTGTCTTTTTCTAATAGATTTGCAAGAATAGAGGCTTGTTTACTTAATTTAGCTTCAAATTCATCAAGGTTTTCACCAGCGAGAACATCAGAGCTATACAAGGATATGGCGCGCCCAATAATTTCTTTGAAAACTACCGAATAGAAGTCAGAGTTTAACTCCGTAATTGGTGGTTTTGAGAGTTTTTTCAACTGTGACTTGCCGAATGAAATTGATCGTTTCGGGAGTATTCTATACTTTAACTTTTTCCTGATGTCGGCGTTGGGTAGCTCGTCAAGAAGTGAACTTTGACTACTCTTCCATACTTCAAGCGCATCTATTTTATTTTTGGGTAGTAACATTGCTTGCTCAAAAAGGCGTTCTGCCAGCCGCGTAGTTTTATGCCGATAAACGCGCTGGAACATTATGGAACGGGCGTGAACTATTTCATCGATTGTATCGATCCCAGAAGCGTTGATAATAAAGTGTTTTTGAGTGGTTGAAGCATTTAAAAACCCTTCTGGTGAAAACTCTTTTAATTGCGAAGAAGTTAAGTTTAGAAACATTGTTCGATAAAAAAGTCGTGCAGCATCAATACCAACGGGTATTCCGCAAAAAATTGAATCTCTACTCAAGTAGTCGATTTTATCCGCATCAACATTTGAATGAGAAATTATACTGCTGATACCAGGCGAACTTTCATCGGGAGGAATTCCGCAAATAATAAGGGCAATTTTTAGTAGATCGTCTTCTCGGGCTTCTGGATAAACACAAGTTTTGTAAAAATTGAAGAACCGATCTGAAATTACAATAGCAGCAGATAAGCATTCTGCAAACCGAGGTTTTTGAATGCCAAGAAACTCACTAAATGCAAATGTGAAATCTTCCATGCCAATACCGCAAAAAACGTGTTTTTCGTAGTGATGGAAAGCATTTTCGGTTACGTGGGAAAATGGAAAGTGACCTATGTCATGAAGTAACGCAGCATGGATTACAAAGCGGCTTTCCTCTTCACTGCAGTTAGCAGCCTCTATTTTCTTCAAGTCGGCGGAACCTAACACTTGTGAATCTACATTTAGTTCGGTTTGATGAAGTAGTCTTTTAACTACATGAGCAACACCAAGTGAATGAGAAAATCGTGAATGTTCTGCCGAGGGATATGTTAAAAATGAAAAACCAAGCTGATTAACACCTCTTAAGCGTTGCATCACGGGGCTGTCGATAATAGCCATTTCCATTGGTGTAAACTCAACCATCCCCCAAACTGAGTCTTTAATTAACGTTGTTTTTCTCATGTTTGTAGAATGGTAGGTTTGAATTAGATCATCATCTAGTCCGATGTCTTGCAATGCCTTATCAAGGTTTTGGTTAAACTCTTCTTGTGATAAAAGTTCGCGTTTTAATTCCCTCATTTTTTGTAGTGGGGTGATGGAGCTATCCATTATTCGCTTTTCTTTTGGCCTCAATAATAGTATTTTTCCCTAAATAGGCTTCAGCAGCTTTGATGAAAAATTGATATGAAGACTCGTCCAGCTCAGACAATAAATTTTCGGCGCGGGTTTCTTGTAAGTCGAATTTTAGAATATCAAGGTCTGGGTTTTTTGAAGAGGTGAGCCAGTTTTGTTGATCACGTAGCATAGTCTCAAATCCATCAAAAGATCCGATATGGCTAGGAGCGATATTATTTCGTATTCGAATGAGGTTTCTGTATAATGAATGCATCTCCGCTTCTTTCGCTTTTGCAGCAGTAGCAAAACTAGAAACGAACTCATATAAGCGCCTTACTGCTCGTTGGTCACTCCTGTCCTGTATGTCATACGCAACCTGCTTGTTTAAGACTAAAACGGAGAGGAAGTATCTCATAAATTCATGTGATTGAAGTCCAGTGATAGACATTTTCTCGTGACCCAACTTTGATTCGCATGTTTAATACTACCCAGCATTCCAAATTTACTCAATACACTGTTTGTACGTGTGTGGAAAACAAGAGAAGCTTTTTATACCAAATGTTCGCTAAATGTTCAATTTGTTTTTGTGGTAGGATCTTGGCATAAATTTGAAAGAATACAGCGGGCCAGGTTCTTGCGAAATTATTAAATTGAACCGCCGTTAGTTAGGAGACGTTTTCGAAAACTGCACACGATCGTAATAGGTTTGTGTAGGAGTTTATAAACAATATATTGGCTTACTTCAAAATCCAAAGTTATCTTCTTTGTTGATTTCAAGTTCTGGCATTGATAGCAGGCTGGGAGGAGACGGACCTTGGCTGAATATGTAAAATACTTTGTACTGCTGAAAAAATCCAAAATAAAATTTTGACTATTTGACGGTCACTGGCGGCGCCTCGCGCCATTAACCTTCGAACGGGCTACATTGCTGTAGTGCCGCTCGTGGAGCTTGTGTGTGTACCGCATAGCTCTCCTGATGGTTTGCTAGGTAATCTAGTTTAGGCGCAGCTCTGCGATTAGTATACTTCACGGGTTCGCTTCTTGTCTAGCTCTTCAGAAAGGTTGAAGTTCTCCCAATCGGTAAACCAGTACTTAGCAGAATTCCGGATTGCCAGTTCATCCGAAGCGTTTTTAGAAAAATGCTTAAACAATGTATTTTTGGTTTTGGCCTCAACATGTGGGCAACATTGCAAATCTAAAAAGAGCATGACTAGTTCTGCGTCTCTGTTTACATATGCCGACCGTTTGGTGAAATTCTGGCAGACATCCTCTTCTATGAATTTACGCAGCTTGTTGTAGCGTTTCCTGCTCCCCACATATTGAAGCGCCACTATGACAGAAAAATAATTCATCGACGTCGATCTACGCCACGAACCGTCTTGCTTGATCTCGATACCAAGGAACATGGCTAGATCGTTTTGCTCTAAAAAATAGTCGCGCCCTAGTTTTTTTAAAGCCAGAACAAGGTATAGTACTTCCATTTCGCGGTACTCCTGTTGCGCACTACTCTTCAACTCTCTCTCTTGATGTTGTCGAATATATATTTGAATACTTGCTGCTTTTCATCTCTGGGGACGTTGAGACGATGAAGACCGTCCACCATTGAAGAAATAATGCGAGTTAATTTGACCGAAAAATTCACCCTAGGGGAAGCTGCATATACAAAAAAGCAAAACTCCAAAATCCCGATCATCGACTTAGTCAGCTGTTTTGGTTTCTGATGGCTATCAGGAGTTTTTTTATACGATATGAAATATTTTTGCGCTCTTCGCTCAATAGCTGAAAGAGCATAGTTTAGTAAATCTTTGTACTTCACGTCGCTTTCGACCAGTACAGTCTTGAAGTCGACGATAAGCCTCTCTTGCCGAGTTTTAAGCGAATAAAATTTAATTACATTACCACCGTCTTTGGGCGCATCTTCCTTTTCATCAATGATCAAATGGTCGGTGAAGATTTTACTCACTTTATTTTTTGCGATAGTTAGGTTTGTAATAATTGGACGCTCAAACCGCTCCAATTTTGCCATATTCAAATTTAACTTCACTTCTTTGAGTAGGTGCTCGAGGTGTCTAGAGATCTTTTCAGCGTTTGAGTTGCTGTTGTGAAAGATGAAATAGTCATCGACGTAGCGAAAAATTCCATAATCCTTTTTGTGGTACAGTTGATTTGTAAGGATCAGTTTGTCCTCGAGCTTTCGATCAACTCCTTGAAGAATGATTTCTGCAAATATCCGAGAAAACTCAGGCCCAATCACGATCCCATTAGTTTCGCCTTGGTTCATGCATTGCATCAAATTGTCAAAACGACCGCCAAAGGTAGTTTGAGATTGTTTAATGCTGTTTTTGGTAGACTTCACCGCAGCCGAACTCAAAGTTGTCCACGGCATTGAATGAGTATAAATGCTGTCAAAGCACTTTGAAACGTCGAGTTTTAAAAGCTTACCGAATTTTTTTTCGGCATTGTGGTACTTGTAGTGTTCGTAAAATTTAAAAATGTTACTGTAACTTTTGTAAGAAAAGTACGACCCTAAATTCTCGTACTCCTTACCCGCTTCCTCAATTGCATCGTGCCCAATGGGCTGGGTAGTTATACAAACTCTGTCAGAAAACTTTGTCGACTTGACAACAGAACTTGGCCGTCGAATAGAAAAATCACTTCTCTCACATTGGAACAAAATTTGAGCACTATTCCTATGATAGAAATCAGCAACCATCAATTGGTTACGGGGATGAATAACTGTTAACTGTCGGTAATCATTTTCCTTATGACTGATTTTGAACTGAAAGGGTTTCGTCCATTTTTGAACAATGGTCCAGTTTCTCTTGTAAACGTCATTTCCATCGTGTTTTACGGTTTTAGCGCAAAAATTATTTGAGTTCTGAGGCAGTGTCCCAAAAATAACAGAAATGACTGCATCTACCTCATTGGTTCCACACTCCCATTCAACCCTAGTTTCATCTCCTTTCAATTTGATTTTGACATTGTGTTTGGTCAAAAAATGAAAGAACCCACCGTTGCTAAAGGACGGAGGAACTTCAAAAGGTAAAACATCCGTCAGTACTGGGCGTTGGTACTTAAATTTAGGATTTAGAATTCTCTTCCTATTTGTCATATTTCCAAGCCCTTACGATCTCACGAAATTCATCTTTCCGATGGAACCGCCTAAATATTTTTTCATCATACCCTTTAACAAAAGACAGCTTGTTGAGTTTGTTTTTTAAAGTCATGCTGAATACCTTTGAACTTAACCCCTTTAGTTCTCCATCCAGCTGCTTCAGTTGCCAAAGATTAGTAAGGTGTGGATTGCCGAAATAAATGCCGACAAACGCATTTTTCTTGTTATGTGTAAGCTGCGTGTTCCCTGTTAAAAACCGTACCCGCTTTAAAAGAAGGCGATATGCCTTTTTCGAATTTTTCGACTTTTGCAAATGATAACGGGTGAAAGAGGCCTTTAATCGCGCCATGTATTTGGCTTGTTTAGATGCGCTAAGGCATATTTTTGGTGTTGGGTCAAAAATAAACTCGTATCCAAGGTAATCAAACTTCAGGTTGGTGCGGTGAAGAGAATTACCATCATTGTCAATTTTTGACTCGTCCGTTTTCCCTTGATTTTTTGATAGGCTTTTTTTTCTAAAGCAGCTTCAATTTTTGGTAAATAGCCTTTTGGTGAGGACATTAATGTAGGGGCAAATACGACAACGATATCATCGACATACCTTGCATAGAATACAACGTCTTCGAGGCCACGGATTTCTTGATCGAAATCCCGCAAATAAAGTTCAGCTAAATATGAACTAAGGCCTATCCCGCGTGGTAAGCCAATACCATTGCTGCCCACCTGTGAAGAAAATTTCGTCAAGAGCTGTTTTGTCAGGCGCAATGACTTATGACTCAACAATTGGTCATTTTCGAGTTTTTTTAAAAGCGAAGCATGATCAATGCTCTCGTAGAAATTGGAGATGTCCGTTCGGATGAAATGATACGGAAATTTGTCGTGGAGTAAGTCGGCCAGCTGAGACACAATTTGGTTCCGATTGGCTTGTTTGACTTTATAAAGCCGCGACAGATTTTTTGATATTTGCTTTTCAGCATAGTAATGTTCAGGTGCATCCCTCTTAAGGGAATACACTGGTTTCCCTTTTGGGCCATTCAGTTTCTCGAAATCAATCGAAAAGGATTTTTTGGAAATATTTTTTACGACATCATCGAGACAAGCTATCAACTGACAGTCTCTTTCATTTCGCGCCGCTTCTCGATAATCCCGCAAGTGATCGTAGATTGCCTGATCTTTATCAATGTATTTGCCAGCTTTACCTCGCCTAAAGTTCTTGCAGTATTTGATGTTTCGTTTCAAAATACCTGTCTTCAATTGGAGCTCGGGGAAAAACTTCAAATCTAAAACGCGCCCACGGCGCTTCTCAGTTTCAGAAATTACGCGCAGGTTTTTGGTAGAAAAAGTTTGATCGAGCAAGAGAAAAAGTGGCCATTTCAAATTAAATGAATATTGTGAATAAGGTCAGCATAGGCTTGTATATTAATTGGTGCAACCTACTCGAAAAACGATCTTCATCAACATGCCAGCTTTACTTGTGCAAGTTGTATTCAGAACCTGAGACAAGTAATGCTATATTAGTAACCGTCTCTGGGTTGCGACATGTTGATCTCTCTCCAACAACAGCTTTATTTGGCTAATATTCGGTAAACTGACGCCCGAGCAATTCCTAACTTAGCAGCAATCGCGGTTGGCCCAACGCCATCGGCTTTTAACTGTCGAACTTCATCAGCTTTAGCCATCGCAGTAGGTTTGCGTCCCTTGTACTTTCCCTCGGCTTTTGCCCTGGCAATTCCTTCTCGCTGGCGTTCTAACATCATTTCACGCTCAAATTGACCAAATGCTCCAAACATAGTGAGGGTTAGTTTTCCTTGCGGCGATTTAGTGTTTACTTCACTGCCACCAAAGTCAAGAATACGTAACCCAACATTTTTGCTTTCAAGTTGATCAATAATGTTCAGTAGGTGTTTAGTGGAGCGGGCCAATCGATCAAGCCTTGTTACAACCAAAGTGTCACCTTCACGAACATAGTCGATGGCTGCTTCAAGTTCCAGTCTCTCACCAACAGAAGAAACCTGTTCCGAATATAATTTGTCTATCTGCGCAGCGTCCAAATCGCGTTTTTGCGCCTCGAAGCCAGCATGTTGTTCAACAGTAGACGTCCTCGCATAACCAATTAGCATTTCATTCCTATGTGTATCATTAGCATCTATGATATTATAACACATATGTCTCATAAGTCAAAATTGATTAATATGGGACGTTTATTAGTCATATAATTGTCGTGTCATTGAAGCAGGGTCTAACGAGGCGTCCATAGCGCACAAGTACATTGTTCAATTAGTTACCCTTTGGAAATGAAATGTGGTTTTGGTTTTAGTGAATAGATTGTCTTAATAGGTTTCTCATGCCAACCAATATTAAACGCGTTATTTCGGCTGAAGAAAGTTACCTGATGGTAGGGCACGTGATCGTTTAGGTAGTTTGCTAAATCTTGCTGCGTTTTCATTTCGGTTTTGCCATCATTGAAAGACGGAATTACAATGCAGGCCGCAGCGCCCTTTTTGCCGTTAGTATCTAAACGGTCCCAAATATGATAAGCATAATTGCTTTCGTTTGTTCCACAGTGCATGCGGTGCTTATGGCCATATTCATTTAGTTTTTCTGATCGAAAACCCGATCTGATTACAATGGGGCCAAACTTGGTTACAAGAGGCTCTAGAATTTGCTGGCAAAGTTGAGTGCCCGTTTCTATCGCTAAGGCTTCATTGTCTGGAATGTTTACGATCCCAAAAGCTGCTGCAATTTCAGAGTATAGAAATTGGCGCATATAAAAATGCTCTGACAGCCGAACACGACCAATTTTATCAAGTTTCCACATTAGAGGTTTCATATTTCATAGTACTAAAACTTTATTGGCTTATTATGTGTTTGCTTGTGAACCTAGGTTCATAGATTAGTTTATCTGGCTAATGAACGGACGGAATGTATTTGTAATCCTATTAACCCTATCAAGCAGCCATTTCATTAAAGCGTCATCATCTAAAGTTTGATTTTCATAATTGAAAGAAATAGTAGCTTCGAATGGAATTGATTTCTGAAGGTTTATTTCAAATTCAAATCCGAGGTCCGTTTCTAATTGTTGTTTTGCTGCGTTGATTTTTGCAAAAACCCTTTCTCCGTCTTCATTTTTTAAGCTTATAAAAAAACCTGCATTTTTATCTTTTGCGCGAAATGCGGTCAACCAGTTTGCAGGTTTGGGAAGCTCGAGGCGAACCCAGTTTTGACCACCATGACGTGGCTTGAGCTGATCAGGGTGATCAAACTGGGCATTGTCAATAAACGTTTGCCAAAATACTCTATCAAAAGACTTCTGAGCTGCTTTGTTAGGATCAATTACCTTTTCTATCTCATCAAGCGATGTTGGCGTGCTAAATGTAATTGGGGACCCATCATCGGTTGCAAACACCCTGTGCTTTATGAGTTCTGTCTTTACTGGAACGAAAGGAATAACAATCAGGTCGTTATTGCTATTTTCCCAGAGTTGAAACTCAACAAGGGCCATTCGTGAAGAAAGACCACTAGATTGGTTAAGATGGTCAGCGATTGATTGAACGTCTGAGCGAATACCATCTCCAGCGATTATTAAATCGAAATTACCTGTTCGTAAGGAGGTGGATACTTGGTCAACAAATCTGGCTTCTTCCACTTCAGGGAAACGCTCTGCCACAAGCGAAAAAAGTGGATTGGTTTCCGATGAGTTTAAAGCAGTTTTAATTCGTGAGGTCAGGTCGCCATAAGTCCATTGGTGCAAAAGCGACGCGTATTCGAGTATTTGAGCAATTACTTCACGCCGAGCTTGAGGGTTGCGCCAGAGTTTACATTCAATCAAGACAAGCTTTCCTTCTGGTGTGACACCAAAGATGTCCAAAAAAACTGAACTGCCCGTTTTGGGAATTGTGAGCTCACGGCAAACTGGAACAAATCCTTTTGTATTCAAATTGATTTGTTGAATTGGTATTAGGTCTGAATTTGCAAATAGTAACTCTTGCAGCCATTTCTCATCTTTTGTGGAGTTTCGTTCTGCCAAAGAAATGCGCTTCAACCAAGTTTGCGGTTCGTCTGAATTACCTGTTAGCATTAGTGATTTCAAAAACCATCCCCCAAAAGTAGTTAAATTACATGTAAATTAAAGTTAAACTACTGCTTATTACTAAAATACGGCGCTGTAATCAATGGATATTTCTTTTACTCGGAGTGAAACTCCGTGCCATGAGAAATAAAGCCGATATACTGAAAAAACGCATTGGGGTACGCGTAAAAACTGCCCGCCAAATTGCAAAGTTAACACAACAGCAGTTAGCTGAGGCGGCAGATCGCTCTGTTGAGGCAATTTCTAATATTGAACGTGGTGCTAGTCTTCCACCATTAGATACTCTTGGCAAGCTCGCTGAGAAGCTCAACGTACAAGTATCAGACTTTTTTGATACTGTGGGAAGTAATCAGTCTATTCGACGAGAAGAAATTGAGACCTTGATCCGATTGCAACTGAGGGATTTGGATGATGATAAGGCTGAAACTGCTTTGAAATTGATTGATGCGCTTTCCAGTAGTTCGAAATAAAAGCGTTAATTCTGAGTATCATTAGAATTTGAATTTCCGATGGTTGTTCACACAAATAAGTAATTGTTAGTGGTTTTCAGTTACCCATGTCTGTTGAATAAAACCATGATTTTTCTTTAGATAGTTTAAGTGCAAGCTCTTCAGCAATATGGCTGGACTGTTGGTTGCTCAGTGACTTAGCTCAATACAGTACCCCCATAGAGCTCACTTGGAATGGCGTAATTGTACCGATCTCATTTTTGAAAAATTGATTGTAGAATGAAATATGAAAATTATGTAGCGTTTAAATGGGCATTTTTTTTAGTAAATGGAAAATCCCTGATTTCCTTTTATATCTAGCATGCTTCTCCAAAACGGTATTGATTTCGTCGATGACCTTTTTCTCAGATTTGAAATGCTCTTCGATCTCATCTTCACGTAATTCGAACAAATCAATAATTTCATGGTCCCTGTTGTCTAGCCTTTCGCCGTTTTGAATTTTGCAATTGATATCATAAAGGCCATTTAATTTGTCGAAAATTTTTTGCTTTCGACCCTCTGTTGAATCAAGGAAGTATTGCCACCGCGAATGTCGAAAAGTGTGTTCAGATTTGTAATGTTCCTCCCATAGAAGTGAGATTTTTAGTCCTAGCCAAGGCCACAACTCTGGCACAGATGGTGCGCGACGGTAGTTATAATTTGAAATATGTGATGACTGTGAATTAGAAGTGCGGCCAAACAAAACGTCTTTTTGTGACCAACCTTTTGTTAATCTTCGACGTAATGTGTCGGGTTTTAATCCATATTCTCTTGCCCACTCGGCAATTGGTTTTTCGACACCTTGGTAAGTTAATTTACGTGTCATCCTGCGGTTGTTAGCTTGATCGCGTTTATCAGCCCAATTGCACTTTTTAGGCGAATACTCTGTGTCATGTGGGTTTTCTCGGTCGAGAGTATGGTCCTGCGAGGGGCGTGGCCCCATTGCCTTCAAGAAAGCAGAAAAGCTAATTAGATCATCATGAATAACGGCATCATGTGTTTTTTGCCTAGATTTCATGTTTCTCCAACTATTGTAAGTAAGAGGGTATTTTTCTTTAAGTTGCGTTTTTGTTAGCAGCTTGATGTCAGTGAGGTGTGATTGATTTTCTGAGGTCATGGGTACTGGGATTTTCTGATAAGGATTGTATCCTTAGGGACAGGATCCCATTCAGTAAATATCAAACCGTTGTGGGTGTAAAGGTGAAGTAAAGGGCAAGCTGTTCTTCTGCCAATGCTTATTGGTGAACCGCCGCCTATTGATCAGTCAGTAAATTTTGCCAATTGCTTGGTTCTAAGTGTGATAACTCTAAATCAGCATATTCTACTTTGCAGATTTCGGCATACAGTTTATCCACTTTATGTGTGTGACCATACTTTGCGTCCATCTCATGTTGCCGCGCCCATCCGTTTATTGTTTCCCGCAACTCAGGATGAACGCCACCTTTACGTAGTTCATCATTGAAATTGTTGCGAAAACTATGAAATACCTTTTTTCTAACCTGCCAAACTTTGCGAGAACTCAGGAAGGTTTTGAAGCGTTTGGAAAATAAAATTGAAGGTTTATCAACAGTGCCGGAAGAGGCCTCTGGAAATAGCCGTCCTTTCTTAACCGTATTTACCCATTCTATAAAACCAAAGCTGATTAGACGTGGATGTATTGGTATGTCACGAATGGCATTTTGATTTTTAAGATGTTTTGTAAATGTGTCAGGATCGTAAGATATTTCTTCTTCATCAGTTACAGACAAACACCATATGCCCCCGATTTGTTTAATATCGGCTCTTTCCAATTGAAGAATTTCATTCATGCGTGCACCAGTCCAGAGTGCAATAATAGGTGCCCAATACCGATGCCGTCGAACCAATTTATTTCCCTTTTTATTGAAACCATTCGTATCATTTTCACAACCTGTAAATAGGGGAGCTGAAAAAATCTTTTGAAGTTCATCTGTCGTGAAAGATTGATATCCACCATCTATATTGGTATGTTTTTTTCGATCACGCTTTTTTCCTGTTATTTTGACCCGAGCAAATGGATTTCGATCTATCCATTCTCGATCCAACCCAATTTCAAATATTGCTTTAATGATCTCTAAGGCTTTGCTTGCTTCTGCCCTACGCGATGCTTTTCCCCCGTGTTGCTTTTCATAAGAAGCTATGGCTTTATCAATTGATAATTTGGGGAAACGTTGAGTTAGATATGCAGGTATGGTTGGGAGTAATTCTGCGATTTTTTCGCATTCATCGCGCTGAATTTCTGAAATTATTCGATTGTCACCAAGCTGTTCCTGTAGAACTCTGATTGGAATGTTGAACTGAAAACGTCTTGATGACCCAACTTCATGAAATTTTGAAGTCAGGAATTCTTCAGTTAATTGTTTGACCGTTTTTGAGCGCTCTTGTCGGGTTGGTTCTGGTGCAGCTCCTGAACGTACCATTGGTTCAAAAAAAATATCATTTATAGTTGGCTGCACGCCTTTTTCAAGAGCCATCAATCGTCGAGTTGTAAGCTCTGCATCGGCCCTTTCCAGCAATCGACACAAACGTTGAAAACTGCTGTGCTTTTTAATTTGAACTGGGATAGAGAGTATTTTTTTGTTTTTGAAATTTGTCTCTTTGTATATTTGTCTTACGTCTAGATACCCATATTTGACTAATTGTTTCGCAGCTTTAGCATTTGTAGAGCTATGCGAAGCTTCATTGGGGTAAAGCTGTCCGCCTTTCAGTGCCACTGTTGCATCATTTAGATCTAATCGTGCATCGTTTAAAAGGTCTGCAAAATTAGCAACGTTTTCATCTAACAAGTATCCATCAGTTTTGTAAGTTTCTGTATCTTTCTCATGAAAATAAGCCAGAGCAACTTGTTCTATCTCGTGATCGTTCAATGTGAATGCGAACCGAGGTTCGTTTCCTGATTGATCTTTTTGAATTTTGTTATTTGCAAGGGTTTTTCGGTGTTTGCGAATTTCAGCGTCAGTTTTAACACCAAACACGCGAGCTTTTTCTGCCGCTTCTTTATATGAAACTAGGCCACAACCTTCTTTAAATTCGGTCTTTTCGCATAGTTCTCGAATTTCACGAGGAATACGGCGGCGTAGAACCCAGCGTCCTTTTGTCTTTTGTAGATATGGTACTTTAGGCATGTTTGACATACCTGTTGTGTACCACACTTGTGTACCATTTGACTATGAATAGCCCAGTAAAATCAACAATATACAATGATTTTAAGGGGTTAAGTAGTTTTTGGTTGCGGGGGCAGGATTTGAACCTGCGACCTTCAGGTTATGAGCCTGACGAGCTACCAGACTGCTCCACCCCGCGTCAAAAGAAGTGCCAGCC
>JAMOMM010000431.1 GCA_027067085.1 Hyphomicrobiales bacterium | reverse complement strand
TGCTGGAAATGAGTGCCTATTTTCTTGATGGGTTCGCTTTTGCTGTTGAAGCATTAGCCGGGCAAATGGTGGGAGCAAAAAACCGAAGCGGATTTGTTCGGGCAATCAAACTTACCAGTTATTGGGGTGTTGGAGTGTCGATTGTCGTTGCCTTGGTGTTCTTTGTCGGTGGGCCTTATTTTATCGACATAATGACAATCAATCAGGGCATTCGCGAAACGGCAAAAACCTATTTGTGGTGGGCGGCAATTGCGCCCGTGGTCGGGTTGGCTTGTTTTCAGCTTGATGGTGTTTTTACAGGCGCAACCCGGACCAGCGACATGCGCAACATGATGTTGGTCTCGCTGGCCATTTATCTGGGCGCTTGGCTTGTGCTTGCCCCGATATGGGGTAATAACGGCCTATGGGCGGCGTTAATGATTTTCTTTGTGGCGCGCGCCATTACTTTGGGCGCTCGCCTTCCTGCCTTATTCAGAGACTTGTTTTAGCGAGGGTCATAAAATATCAAGAACGGATTTAGGTGGCCGACCAAGAGCTGCCTTGCCATTTGCAACAACAATAGGGCGTTCGATCAAAATTGGATTATCGACCATGGCTTCGATCAAAATATCATTGCTCAAATCGGCATCGTTCAATCCCAACTCTTTGTAGATTTTTTCGCCTGTGCGCATAATATCGCGAGGCTGAGCACCGAGCATCGCCAATATAGCAATAATTTCAGTAGAGTCAGGCGTGTCTTTTAAGTATTCTACAATTGTTGGCTCAATGCCTTGAGCTTTAATAATCTCCAAAGTTTCGCGAGATTTTGAACAACGTGGATTGTGGAAAATTTTTGTCATGTCGATCCTTTGAGATTTTTTGTGAGATGTCTTAAATTTGCTTACAGCCATTTATCGACATTGCTGCCGATGGCCTTTTCAATAGAACTAAAGTTGTGTTGTTGAAGCAGTTTTACAAGGTCTTTAGCAATAGTATTTGCCAAGTCAGGCCCGTGATAAACCATAGCCGAATAAAGTTGGACCAAAGAAGCACCTGCGCAAATCTTATCAAAAGCTTGCTGGCCATTTGAAATACCGCCGACTCCAATCAGAGGTAAGTTCCCATCGGTGAGCTTATAAACTTTGGCCAACATCTTTGTAGAACTCTCAAACAACGGTGCGCCAGATAGTCCACCTGCTTGGCTGCGGTGTTGGCTAACCAGACCATCGCGCGCCAAGGTGGTGTTTGAAATGATGAGACCATCAACGGCTTGCCCACCAGTGCCATTCATACAGACGCTGGTGATGTCTTCGAGCTCATCATCAATAAGGTCAGGCGCGATTTTTAACAGCATGGGTGTCGTGCTGTTAAGCTTGCGGCGGGTTTGATTTAGACGCTCTAATAGCTCGCTTAATTCATCTTTTGATTGCAAACCGCGCAAACCTGGTGTGTTGGGAGAGGATATATTGACGGTGAGATAATCGGCAATGTCATGGAAGGCTTCAATCCCTTTGACGTAATCGCCTATGCGATCTTCAGTTTCTTTATTGGCACCAATATTGACTCCGATGAGGCCCTTTTTATCCCGTCTTTTAAGGCGCTCAAGCACCACCGCATGACCATCATTGTTAAAGCCCATGCGGTTAATAACGGCGTTGTCTTGCGGCAAACGGAAAAGCCTTGGGCGTGGGTTGCCCTGTTGGGGCAGTGGCGTGACAGTGCCAATTTCAACATAGCCAAAGCCTTGGTGCAACATTGCGGTGGGAACTTGGGCGTTTTTATCAAACCCGGGTGCCAGACCAATGGGATTAGGGAAGTTTAAGTCAAAAACGGAGATTTTTAAGCATTCATCTTTAACGGGACAGGCGTGTGGTAATAACCCCGTTTTAAGGGCTGAGATTGCCGCACCGTGGGCTGTTTCGGCATCCATCGAGAACACGAGTGGACGAATGAGTTTGAATAGTTTGCTCATGTCTCAGCTTTCTAGATTTGGAATGATATGGCCATTTGTACCAAGAGCAATGGGTTGAGCGCTTTTGGCTAACTTTGTGTCTAAAGTGGTATAAAGGTGAGGAAATGATTGCCCGCCGCGCGAGGTTTCCCATTTAAGTTTTTCGCCAAGTTCATCTGCCTGTAAATGGATTAATACCAAATCTTCTTGGTCAGCAAAATGTTTGGCTAATGTGCCTGCTAACTGGTTGGCGCATGAAAAATGAATAAAGCCGTCTCGCTCATCATCTTTTGAGCCTATATAGCGGCCTTTGTCGACGGCAGCGGCCCATTCTGGAGCGGGGCAAATTTTATAAATATTTTTTTCCATAATGGCGCGCAAGATAGTCTGCGCCGATCAAAGCGACAAGTAAATTCAACAAATTGGACACGGGAATCAATATAGGGTATACAAACCAGAACAAACAGAGAATATACAGTATGTATTAAGCGGTGATACGGATGTTTACCAACCAACAATTATGGCGTGCCATTGATTTATTGGCTGAAAAAAAAGGCTTGAGCCTTGCAGGACTTGCCCGTGCTGGCGGGCTTGATGTGACGTTGTTTAACTTTTCAAAACGCACAAGTTCAGACGGTCGCCCCCGTTGGCCGTCAACTGAAAGCCTATCAAAAATGCTCAATGGCACGGGCACACCAATTGAAGTGTTTATGTCGTTATTAACAAAGGCAAGCGGATACGGATCAACAGGGCCAACCATCCCATTGATTGGTATGGCGCAAGCTGGCGCAGGTGGTTTTTTTGATGACGCAGGTTTTCCCTCAGGCGGTGGTTGGGAAGAAATCAACATGCCCAGTGTTAATGATGAAAACGCCTATGCGTTAGAAATCAACGGCGATAGTATGGAACCAGTTTATCGCCAAGGCGACATTTTGATTATTTCGCCAAATTCAAATTGCCGCCGCAATGATCGCATTGTGATAAAAACTTTGGCGGGACAAGTGATGTTTAAAATTTTAAAGCGTCAAACCGCAAAAACAATTGAGCTGGAATCATTTAATCCAGCCCATGATGATATTGTTTTTGATCTTGATGAGATTGATTGGGTTGCCCGCGTGTTGTGGGTCAGCCAATAAAACTTAACATTTTAAGCGTTTGCAAGTTCGCCTGCTAAACCCTTAGCAATCAACTCGCGGGTTTGCTCGATACCATAAAGCGCGGTAAACGATCCAAAGCGCGGCCCTTGTGACTGGCCAAGTAAAACCTCATACAAAGCACTAAACCAAGACCGCAGCGGTTCAAATCCATGATCTTTGCCAACCGCATAAACCACGGTTTGAATGGCTTGCCCATCGCTATCGCCATCAAGTTCGCCCAAGCGTTTTGACAAATCTTCAAGCGCGGCGCGTTCTTGATCGGTTGGATCGCGAAACTTTTTAGTTGGCTTAACAAAGTCGGTAAAGTAATTGATCGCATAACCAACCATTTTATCCAGATCGGGGTGACTTTGCGCATTGGTGCCAGGCGCATAACGCTCAATGAAGCCCCACAACACCTCAGCATCTTGTGCGTTTGAAGCGCTAACAAGATTGAGCAACAGGGCAAAACTAACAGGCATATCACTTGCAGGAATATTGCCTTGGTGAATATGCCAAGCAGGGTTGCCAAGCTGTTGTTTTAATTCTTGGCGTTGATAGCCAGATACGTGTGAGAAATACTCGTCAACATTTTTGGGGATAATATCAAAATACAAACGCTTTGCGGTCATCGGCTTTTGGAACATAAACATTTGCAAACTTTCAGGCGAGGCATAACGCAACCATTCAGAAATGGTAAGGCCGTTGCCGACAGATTTTGAAATTTTCTGGCCCTTCTCGTCCAAGAATAATTCGTAGTTGAACCCTTCAGGTGGTTGCGAGCCAAGCACGCGGCAAACCTTATTGCCCACTTTGACGGAATCAATCAGATCTTTGCCAGCCATTTCATAATCAATGCCCAACACATGCCAGCGCATAGCCCAATCAGGTTTCCACTGCAATTTGCAAGCACCACCTTTTACAGAAGTTTCAAACTGTTTGTTGGTGTCAGGGTCAGTCCAAATGATGGTGCCGTCTTTGGCGTTAATTTCATCCATTGGCACCTGCATAACAATTTCTGTTTCAGGGTGAATGGGCAAAAATGGCGAATAGGTTTGGGCGCGTTCTTTGCGCAACGTCGCCACCATAATTTTCATGACATCATCATAGGTTTCTAGAACCCGCATGAGGCCTGCATCAAAACGACCAGATTTATAGCAATCAGTTGACGACAAAAACTCATAATCAAACCCAAAATCATCTAAAAACGCTTGCAAGCGAGCATTGTTATGAGCACCAAAACTATCATGGGTGCCATAAGGGTCTGGCACGTTGGTCAAGGCTTTGCCTAAATTATCGGCTAGAACTTTTTTGTTTTTAACATTGTCTGGCACTTTACGAAGGCCATCCATGTCATCTGAAAAGCAAATCAAGCGGGTGGGAATATCGCTTAAAGTTTCAAAGGCAAACCGCACCATAGATGTGCGGGAAACCTCACCAAAGGTGCCAATGTGCGGCAAACCAGACGGGCCATACCCCGTTTCAAAAATGATCTCTTTAGGCTCATCGCCGCCCTGTTTGACCTTTCGTGCAATACGATCAAGCAGTTTGCGAGCCTCAACAAAGGGCCATGCTTTTGATGTCATTGCTTCAGCGCGCACAATCGGATCAATTGAGATTTTGGTCATTTTATTTAACTACTGTCTTTGTTTGTGGCAGGTTGGGTTTTATAAGATTCGCAACCTACACATTGATTTACTAAAAGAAATTACTTATTGCCGCAAATGTCTGACCTAGAAGCCAACAAAACACAAGAGTCAATTGGCTTACCAGTCGTTATAGCTGATGCCACAGGGGCAATAATTTATCAACCTGCCAGTATTGGGAACAATGATGGACACAGTGATGGGCGCGATAGTCCGGGCGCAATTGAAACAAAAACCCGCGCTTTAGCCCTTGAGCATTTGGCGAAAACCCCTTCGATTATTTGCCATGCCACCTATTTGGTTGAGAGATTAGCTGCAGGGCGAGGCATTGCCAAGCGCACTGCAGATGAAGCGCGTAATATGCGCCATTATGATGTATGTGAGCTTTTTGCCTTTACAGTGCCAGGCATCACCACAACGCCAACGCCTGAAGGTTTGGCCAAAGCCCTTGGATTGCAACTTGGTCAAAACAAGGTTGAGACCTTGATTAAGGTGACGCACGATTTGTTGCGGCGTTTGGCATCACCAAACTATCCCAACATTCGTGAAGCAGCTGAAATTGCAAATTTTTTAAGTCGCGGCAAGTGGCCGTGGGCAAAAGCCGTGCTCAAAGCATTTCGTACCTCCACCCCTGATTTAAAACTCAATGATTTTATCACGGGGTTAAATGTGTGGGACCGACTAGAAGAATGGGAAGATGATGGCCCGCGACCACCCGGTAGCCATGCTGGTGTCACGTCAAAACAGGCGACAGATTTTTTAAGTGACGTTTTGGGGGCAGGGGCAGAACATCGCGCCGAACAGTTTGAGTATAGCGCAGAAGTCGCTGGCGCTTTTCAGCCGCGCCAAAAGAACACCCAAAACCATATTGTTTTGGCCGAAGCAGGCACTGGCCTTGGCAAGACATTAGGGTATCTGGCACCAGCGTATTTATGGGCGAACAAGAACAGTGCGCCCGTGTGGATTTCAACCTACACCAAAAACTTACAGCGCCAGTTAGAGCAAGAAACTCATCGGGTTATTCCAGATGCATCGCAACGCCGCCGAAAGGTTGTTATTCGTAAGGGCCGCGAAAATTATGTCTGCTTGCTCAATATGCAAGAAGCGTTTGCTAAGATGACAGCGGCCAACCCCAACACAGCCTTAATGGCAGGGTTGGTGGCGCGTTGGGCGCGTTATTCACGTGATGGGGATATGGTCGGAGGAGATTTTCCCGCATGGTTGATGAGCCTGTTTTTCCCTGAACGCGTCAGAGAAGGTCGCACTGTTACACCGATGTCGCTTGGCTTAACAGATCGGCGCGGCGAATGTATTTTTGCCGCTTGCCCGCATTATCGAAAATGCTTTATTGAAAAAACAGTACGAGCAGCGCGCAAAGCTGACCTTGTTATTGCCAATCATGCACTGGTTATGCATCAAGCCGCGCTAGACCATGCTCTAGGTGATGAAACCAAAACTGACGTTAAAGACGATGAAGACGCTGTTGAAGATATGGGCATGCGCCGTCTGGTGTTTGATGAAGGTCATCATTTGTTTGATGCCGCTGACAATGCCTTTTCAGCTCACATTACGGGTTTAGAAACAGCAGAACTTCGCCGTTGGGTGCGCGGGCCTGAAAACCAACGTCGCCGTGGCCGGTCTCTTAAAGATCGTTTGGCTGAGTTGATTGATGATGAAGCTGCCGAACGCGGGTTGCGAAATATAGAAAAAGCGGCCATGGCCTTGCCCGGCCCCGGTTGGCAATCACGCATCGAGGCTGGCATGGGTGAGGGCGCGTGTGAAGTGTTCCTTCAAGGTGTACGCCAACAGGTTAATGCGCGCGCTGATAACCGTTATGGCGGCAGCGTAACTGAAACAGATTGTCGCCCGCTGATTGATGGTTTGGCAGCAGATGCTGGAACGTTAGCCGCGAGTTTGATTGACCTGAAGCGGCCAATGGTGGGCCTTGCCGAAACGCTGCTAAAAAAGCTTGATACAGAGGCTAGTGAGCTTGATACATCCGAGCGCATTCGCATTGATGCTTTGGCACGATCTTTAAAACGCCGCGCTCAGCTTATGTTGTCTGGGTGGATAGATATGTTGGGCCGTTTAGTCGAAGAAGCTGAATCAGGCTTTGTCGAATGGTTTTCGATTGAACATCAGTTTAACCGAGAATTTGATTTTGGCATGCATTCTCATTGGGTAGACCCAAGCCTGCCATTGGCAACGGCAGTATTGGCACCTGCTGATGGCGTAGTCATAACCTCGGCAACTTTAAAAGATCGCCCGCCCAAAGCGCCCGATGATTGGGAGAATGCCGAGATGAGAACGGGAGCGATTCATTTGCCCTACAGTGTTCATCGTGTGGCTCATAAATCACCCTTTGATTATAAGGCTAATGCTAGAATAATAGCGGTCAATGACATGGCCAGAGGTACGGGAAGAGATAGTATGGACCAGTTGGCGGCAGCTTATCGTGAACTGTTTTTAGCCTCAGGTGGCGGTGCGTTAGGGTTGTTCACCGCGATCACGCGGCTTCGCGCCGTGCATCAGCGTTTAGTCGCACCGCTAAATGAAGCAGGCTTGCCGTTGTTTGCCCAACACGCTGACCCCATAGATACAGGCACCTTGGTTGATATGTTTCGCGCTGAACAAAATGCCTGCTTGCTTGGCACCGATGCAGTGCGTGATGGTGTGGATGTGCCGGGGAACTCATTGCGCCTGATTGTGCAAGATCGCGTGCCATGGGGCCAGCCGACCATTCTAGAACGTGCCAGGCGCAAAGCCTTTGGCGGGGCAAGCTGGCAAGATATGATTGTGCGCTTGCG
>JAMOMM010000430.1 GCA_027067085.1 Hyphomicrobiales bacterium | reverse complement strand
ACTCCAAAGTTGCAGTCTTACCAACAACAACCTGTTCACCATCTTTGGTTTGTTTAAATGTTTGATCGACAGCAAGAACTTTTACGTTGCCAAGGACGCGCTCTGAAATCGTCACGGCCTCTCCTGAACCTTCAAAGGTTTGCTTTCGGGTCACTAAAACATCAACACGGTCATTAGGAAGAATAAACCCACCAGCCCCTGTTGCTGCAGAAATACGAACTGAAATTGCCCGGCGGCCTTTTGGCAAAATTGCAGCCATAAAACCATTTGATCCTGGCTTTACGAGCTTTTTGCCGTTTACAGGGTCACCTTTAAACAACTGAATGCGGGCCCGTGCATTGATAAAGTCTTTGCGGCCATCAGGGTTCTTTGCCTTGGTAATCATACCGTCAAAAACTGAGTCTTTTGGCCATTTTTGCCAACCAATAGTTTCACGCGTAATGATTTCACCCTGTGACATTGGCTTTTTGACAACCAGCACTTGGGACATCTTGGTTTCTTTCACCTTAACAGTCTGTTGCAACGCAGGTGCTTGGCGTGGCTTAACAAGACCCTTGACAAGAAACGCTGCCAATCCCGCCGCACCAAGTGCGACACCGAGATATATGAACCTACTTTTACTCATTTTGTATCCTGACTTACTCTAAGCGAACTGGTCGCTAAACTTCTTAAATCGTACTATGCGTTTGCAATCGTCAAATTATGGTTAACCAAATGCAAAATTATTAAATTCATTTTCAAGCTTGCTTTTCATGAGATACTTTGCATCCACCAAGTTGCGGGAAAAACAATCACTCCAGCTGCTGCAATGGCAATGCCATAGGGCAGTTGCAATTTCTTTTCTGCTAAGAACCCTTGGGCCCAAGCAAAACCTGCATGGTCCTTTTTTAAGGCTAACCATTTCCAAACAGTAAGAGCCAAACCCAGCAAGCCGCCAGCAATTACAACGTATACGGAAAAATTAAACATACCGTCCCAGCCAATCCACAGGGCGCAAGCAGCGAGCATTTTCGCATCACCACCACCAAACATCCCAAAGGCAAACATGATGTAGGCAACAACAAAGGTCAAAATGGCTGCAACAACGTGCCAGGCAAAAATTTCCATTGGCATATCGGCCATAATCACAAATGGGATTACAGAGGCTGCAATAATGAGGTTGAGCCAATTTGGAATCTTCAAGGTGAAATAGTCGCTAACACCAGCAACCATAATCAACAACGGAAAAACCGATAATATAAGTGTGTCGTACAAACTTTCTTTCCCCAAGCCCGTAACATCTCAGTGATGTTTTCTCGGGGAACAGAATCACATGATTGTGGTAAATAGCTGGTTAATACTCGAGCAATTTAAGGACAGTTTATAAAAACAACCTCTAAAGGCGCACGGATACCAGCTATATGTCTGTAATTTTCAAACTTCTAAAATGCAAAAAGCCGCTGGAAATTCCAGCGGCTTTAGGGAGCCTCCCTGTAAAATTCATATAATCGCAAGACTCAA
>JAMOMM010000429.1 GCA_027067085.1 Hyphomicrobiales bacterium | reverse complement strand
AGCCTTCTAAGCCGCTCCACTTCTTAAACAACTCAACAAATAATACCGCACCCGCAAAGGCACCGACTATAGAGCGGCCAATCTCATCAACACCACTAATCCAAAGATTTGCAGTCCCCGCGCCAAATCCGCCAAAAACTGCGCCTAACAGCAATGCCGCAACGTATTTGCCGCCGCCTTTTTCTAACCCAGAAGCATGGCCAGCCAACCGCCAACGATAAACCAACAACGTCACCATCAGTGAACAAACTGAAGCCAGAAAATCAAATCCAGTATGGATAAAAACTTCGCTATTCACTTTCTAATCCTCAGGTAATTTATTTTTTGCAAAAGCAACCAATCATTAACCACTAGAGCTGTAGTTCATTTCGCCGCGGGGTGCAGTCTAAAAGTTGCCATGTTTACGTTTAACAAGCACGCCAACCAAATGGTGAACCATGCGTTCATCGTGCATTCACATCAAATTTAATATGATTTGTTAACGCCTATTATAGGATCAACAAATCAAACAATACTGAGAATTAAATGTTTCGTACTGCCTTAAAAATTACAACACTTGTTGTTGCTGCCTTTATAATCACAGCACCCGTGGCCACCACCGCCAATGCTGGTGAGGCAATGACCACGAAACAAATCAAAGCATTGTTTCCGGGCAACTTTAGAGCTGTAGTAAACGGTTTCGTTTCAATCAAACTCACCGCCTACCGCTCTGGCCGTCTAAAAGGCACGATGGGCAGAAAAAGCGATCGCGGCACGTGGACAGTACGCAACGGCGTTTTGTGCATTGTGTTGAACAAATGGATGGACGGCAAAGCACGTTGTTCACGCGTTAAACGCTCTGGTAACTGGTATCGTGTTGCAAGCGTGAAATTCAAGCGCAGCTAAGTTGTCTGCACAACCACCGACATTAAAGGCTGGATTTAGTTAGCCTTTTTTTCTTTGTAGAGTAGCTTTTCCGTACGCTTTTTAAAGGCATCGACCTTGTGGTCCGCCACTAAAAATTCCCAACCATTGGTGCGCGCTGAAATTGAATTGGCCTTTGCCTTATCACTGCCCTGCTCAATCACTTCAAAGCTTACCCAGCCTTGTGGCTTACCACCACCTTGGGGCGCTTCCTCAACCAACCAAAACTTAATTTTCAACCCGTCCTTCATTTCGATAGTGGCGGTTGTCACTGGTTTTGTATTTGCCTTTTTGCGCCGCACGTCAATCATGTCAAGATTGACGAGATCAGTCGCAACAAACTTCAACCGTGTAGAAGATCGTGTTTTTCGCCCCTCTGGCACATTAAGCATCTCAAACGTCGAACTACCGTTTTTATCTTCACCTGTTCTTTGAACAGCAACCACTTCGCCATCGCGATGTTCAATACGGCCCGATATAACGCTATCCACATCCAACTTTAAGAATCGTGGCTCAACCCATGTGGGCAATGCAGGGGTTGCAGAAACACTGCCCAATGCCAGCCAACTGGTTTTTTCTTTAGCCAAGCGAACATACTGTGCGTCTCGGCCAGGGCCAGCTTTACCAGCCAGAACTTTACCAACAACAATACTTGCAACTAACTTGCCGCCCTTATCTAAAAGCGAAAATTGCCGACCACGGCCATTTTTTTGCCCCGGGCCATCAACATCAATTAACAAATACTTTTCTTTATTCGCTGTCTTGGCTTCAAGTTTAGTTAGATTGACCAACCCAACCAAAGCCGTGCGCACTTTTTCTGGCGATAACGGATAGCCTGATTTCTTCACCTGCCAAGCATCATTCTTAAAAATCAGTTCGAGCTTATCAGTGCCCTGCTCTACAGTAATTGCGCGCACTGAATTGATTTTATCTTCAAGGCCCACCACCACTTTTTCGCCAACACCTGCAACAGGTACAAATACATTGTTTGAACGATAAGCGATAACCGCGCCAGCAGTTGAAATACCAGCCACTAAAGCCAATGATATAACGAGTTTAGGTGTCATAGCTTTTTATCCATTACGCGTTCCGCCTACGTCTAAAGCCCGCCCAAACCAGCCAACCAAACAAAATCAAAAACGGCACACCTGCCGTATTAACCAGTTGAACCCAAAACTCTAACTGTTCAATATCTTTGTTCAACGAGCGCTGCACATCGCGCAAATCGCGGCGGACAACCACGACATCATTGCGAATTTTCAAGAAGGCTTGTTTGTCCTCATCACTTAAAATCGCTTGATCTTTTGAAGCTCGGGTTGAAATATCAGCCAGCTTTTTTTGCGCCTGTTTCAACTTGTCATTTAAAATTTGCTCCCGCTTGCGGAATTTGGTTTCGGCTTTTTGACGAATAGCATTGACCAGAGTAAACGGCCTGTTTTCAACACCGCGTCCACGCAGGCCTGAAAGTGCAGCCCCACCCGACAAATTTTCTAAAGCGTTTAAAACCAAATCTTTGTTATTGGCAATCGGGACAACAACGGCCCGTCCGCCAACGTTTCGCCCTTGCGCCCAAAAACTATCAAACAACATATCGCTATCAGCAATCACAATCACGTTGATGTCGCCTTGGGTTTTCTGTCCTGGCTTGCTTTGATTACCTTTAATAAACCCAGCTTTAGCAGTACCGGTTAAACGCGCGGCTAATACTTTAAAACTATCATCTGACAAAAAGCTATTTATCAATTTAATCGGATTTGGTGGCACCATCATCTCGGTTGACAACAGGGCAGTTTCTTTGCTGGTCCGCATAAGAGCATGGAACTTAGTCCCCGCGGCCTTGTTATATTTAATCGCCCCAGCCGTGGCCATTACAAGTCGTTCAATTTTAGAAAACACAGCATCTTTTTCATCAAACACACCAGCTTTTTTAAGATAGGCCAGCCAGACAATATAATTGACAACAATCGGTTGCGTTGGCGATTTATATTGAATACGTCGCGAGTTCAACGGGTCCGCTACCACTTTATCAGCAACAATATCAGCGCCCCAGCCAGACAATAGCTTGAGATAGTTCGCACCGTCTTTTTTAAGCCCTGTCGGATTATTTGGCCGCGTCTCTGTAAACGGGTCTGCAAAGGCCAGCACAGGTTTTCCCGCCAAGGCAAACTGCTCCACAGACGCTGCTAACTCGTCAGACATTTTCCCAGGCGACACCATCATCAAAATATCAACTGACTTTGGCAATTCTTTGCCATCGCTGCGAACGGTCTTTACGTTAAAAAACTCTTCAATCTGGGCAACAATCAACCACGCAGGCAAAGGTCGCCCATTTGCCCCCATACGCCCGTTCATATCTAACCCAGTGATAAGCCCAACAGTTTTGCGCTCGGGCCGAGATAGTTTGTGCACCATTCGGGTCAAATCATATTCCAAAAAAGCCGCGCGATCGAGCGTCATAAACGGAATGATTTCTTCATCATCAGTGCTGTTGGAGCCCACCAATGCCATGTAGCCTTTTTCTTGCGTTGTGCCCAAAGGAATAGCCGTTAAGCCAGCTGCAACGGCCCGATCCTCTTCATCACTAAATGCCAACGGAGAGATTTTCTGAAAAATGATCTTACCGTTCGATAAACTAGAATAATGAGCGAGCAACGCTTGCACACGGCTGGCGTACAGCCCATAGGCTGGTGCACGTTTGCCTAACTTCTCAGAATAGTAAAACTTCAAAGTAATCGGATCAGACACTTCGCTAATGACTTTGCGGGTGCTGTCGGTCAACGTAAACAGTTTGTTCTCGGTAACATCAAGTCGGTAAAGCTTTAAACTTTCCCAGCCGATCATGTTCACAGCAAACAACGAAATTGTTGCAAACCCCAGTGCCAACCAAGACAATTTGGATTTTGATAGTTTTGAAAGCCAGTTCATCAGTTTATCACCTCAATCCGCTTTCTTACTTGATAAAACCACAACGGTTGCAAACAACCAAAACACCACCATCGTTACCACATAAACAATAGAACTAAGCGCTACAAACCCTTGCGTTGCACCAGTAAAATGAGTTAGTGCGCTAAGTGCTGCAACCATATCAACAACCACTTGCGGGGCAATTGCATTAACACCATCAAGCACAATAGGCGTGCCGCTGGTCACAATAATAAAGCTTGCAGCTACGGCTAAAACAAAGGCTATAACCTGATTTTTAGTAAACGCTGATATGCATGAACCAACAGCCAACAACATTGCCGCCATCGCCAATGATGCAAGATAGCTAACCCCAATAACGCTGTTATCTGGGTTACCTAAAAAGTTGACGGTAATCCACAAAGGAAACGTTGCCGCAAGCGCCACAGCCATAAAGCCAACACTTGCCAACCACTTGCCAATCACCGCTTCGCCAGCACTTATGGGCAATGTCATCAATAGTTCTACGGTGCCAGATTTTCGCTCTTCAGCCCAAAGTCGCATCGAGATCGCTGGAATAAACACCACCATCAACCACGGCACATGGACAAAAAACGCTGATAAATCTGCCGAGCCACGAGCAAAAAAGTTGCCCAGACTAAACGTCATCACGCCCGACATAAGAATGAAAATTACTAAAAATACATACGCAATTGGTGTGCCGAAATATCCGCGAAGTTCACGGCCCGCAATGGTCAAAACATTACCCATTGGTGCCTCCTGGCAAATCACTATTGGTCAAGTGACGAAACACGTCTTCTAAACTTGGGTCTTTTGCATCTGGCATTAATCCGCGCAGCTCATCAGCAGTACCATCAGCAACCACAACGCCGCGATCAATAATCACCGCGCGCGAGCACACCGCATCGACCTCTTCTAAAATGTGCGTTGAAATCACAATGGCCCGGTCTGAGGAAAGTTGCTGGATCAGCTCCCTTACTTGCTGCTTTTGGTTTGGATCAAGACCGTCGGTCGGCTCATCAAGTACCAACACTTTTGGTTCGTGCAATATGGCTTGGGCAATTCCAACGCGGCGCTTAAACCCTTTAGACAAGGTTTCAATCCGGCGCTTCATAACAGGTTCCAAAGCCGTGCGCTCAATCGCTTGTTCCACCGCTTGCTTGCCCGCCGCCCCTTTAAGGCCGCGAATAGCCGCGCAAAAGGCTAGAAAGCTCAACGGTGTCATTTCACCATAAGCTGGTGCGCCTTCGGGCAAATACCCAAGGTTGGCTTTAGCTTGCTTGGCCTGTTCACGCACATCAACGCCGCAAATGCGCGCCGTGCCGCGATCAGGGTCTAAAAATCCGGCAACCATTTTCATCGTGGTTGATTTACCAGCTCCATTAGGCCCTAAAAAACCCAAAACTTCACCAGCAGGCACAGTAAGCGTTATACCGTTCACCGCTTTGACGGGGCCAAATGCTTTATACAGCCCGTCGATTTCCAACAATGGATTATTTTCAGATAGATTGTTTGACGGCATCAATCAGCCTCTCCCAATTCGACAGTCTGTCAAGTCATTGCCGCTGAATCTATTGAAGTTGCATTGATTTGACAACCACCGTAATTCTAAAATTCCCGCAATAAAAAACCCCGCAAAAAGCGGGGTTTTTCAAACTCGTATATAAACTCAATTAGCTTGAGTAAAATTCGACCACTAGATTTGGTTCCATAATCACCGGATACGGCACATCGGCCAATGTTGGGATTTGGTTAAATGTAGCTGTCATATCTGAATGGTCAACAGTGTAATAATCTGGTGTATCACGTTCAGCAAGTGCAACAGCTTCAAGAACCAATGGCAATTGACGTGAAGATTCTTTAACAGAAATCACATCACCAACTTGGCAACGGTATGAAGGAATGTTGACTTTTTTACCATTAACCAAAATGTGGCCATGGTTGACGAACTGACGTGCAGCAAAAACTGTTGGTACGAATTTTGAACGATATACAATCGCATCCAAACGACGTTCCAAAAGACCGATAAGGTTTTCAGCGGTGTTGCCTTTAATACGAACAGCTTCTCTAAAGATAGCACGGAATTGTTTTTCACCGATATTGCCGTAATAGCCTTTAAGCTTTTGCTTAGCACGCAATTGGATACCAAAATCAGAAAGTTTGGCTTTACGACGTTGACCGTGCTGGCCTGGGCCATATTCACGAACGTTTACAGGGCTTTTAGGACGACCCCAAATATTTTCGCCAAGACGGCGATCTAGTTTGTATTTTGAACTTAAGCGTTTGCCCATTGTATTCTCCAAAAGGTTTGGCGCGAAGGAAATGACCCCTCCACTATAAAAAACTCATCCTCCTGAGCCGCCATTATTGACAACTGACAGGGTGCCGATCCAACGCTTTAAATAAATAAAGAAAAGACCATGCCCCACAGACAAGCAGAACCACGCAATTACATTGCAATCACGATGAGCGGTATCTAGGGGAAATGGGTGGGATTGTCAAATAGGAATTAGTTCCTTCAAATCTTTTTCAACGGTCCAACTGTACCTGGAAATTGAAAACCAAGCTGGTGTACCGAATCCATTATGAAAATGGCGTGGTCACTTACTGCTTTTCGAATGCATATCAACATTTTAACATCAATACGGGTTTCCCAAACGCCTTTTTTAGGATGCGCAAAAAGTGGAATTGACCCACCTTGTTCATCTGAGGGTTCAAGCCAAGCCCCATGACACAAAACATTACGGAAAACTGTTATTTTCCGCAATTCAATAATAAAATTTCCAAAACGATCAATATCAGAAAGATCGTGTTCTTTCACTGATTTGGCATAAACATCGATAAGATTACTTAGCGGATCTAACAATGATTTTTCCAATTTTTTATACCAAGATTCTAATGCCGCCTGAACTTCGCTCTCGGCCATTTCTTTCTCTTTGGTCCCTGTAAATGCATAAATAGCCCTAGCTAAAGTATTTTCAAGGAATCCAAAAGCACCGATTGTTCTCCCTAGTTCTTCCCAAAAATTGGACGGATGAAGATGAGTTGGAAAATTCTTGGGGAGGCTTGATTTATTAAGTCTAAATCCATCTTTGATCTGTTTAACCATTTTTCACCCTAACACTTTGAAATGGAATTCTTTAAGCATACCTAATTTATAAGAACTAATTGCTGTAATATACGCAAAACTGCAACTGTTCCATTTTTTTGAGGGTTTTTGTTTTTTTAAAGCCACCCGCATCGCTTGTCGCGCAATTGCGGGCGCGGGGTCTATGAACTCAACGGGCCACGGCGCGACTTGCTTTAGCTCTTCCAGCAAAAGCGGATAGTGTGTGCAGCCGAGTACCACCACATCAGTTCGCCCGCCTTCATCTTCAACGAACACAGGCGCAACTTCCGCAGCCAGCGCATCTAAATCAACGCCCTGCCCGTTTAACTTCGCCTCTGCCATCGCCGCCAAGTTCTCGGCCCCGTGCAATGTCACCTTGCAGTGATACGCATAAGTATCAATCAACGCTTTGGTATATTCTCGGCGTACCGTGCCCGGCGTTGCCAGCACCGATACATAGCCCGTTTTCGTCATGTTCGCAGCGGGTTTAATCGCAGGAACTGTGCCCACAAACGGCACATCAAATTCATTGCGCAACGCTTCAAGGCCAATGGTGCTGGCCGTATTGCATGCAATAATGATGACATCTGGTTCAGTTCGCTCAATCAAACGCC
>JAMOMM010000428.1 GCA_027067085.1 Hyphomicrobiales bacterium | reverse complement strand
TGAAATATTTTTATGGCCGCTGGTATCATATGTGCACAAAAGGCACGATGATTGTGTATAAGAAAAAGAAGGGTAAATGGGTGCGTTTGCAACCTATTAGCTTAAAAAAGTATATTCATAACTGTTTCTAAAACAACGCTTTATGCGGTGACGATTGCAGCCTTTAGGTAGCTTTGTAGCCAAAGCAGTTTTGTCTTGGAAAGGCCGTTGCCATAAGATAGGCGGCCGTTCTTACCGTGTATTGTGAGTTGATTGCTAAAGCGGTCGGGGCCATCAATGGTAATGCTTTCAATATCGGCGATGTTCATCGTGTTCGCCCCATTTCCTTCAAAGCTTTTTTTATCACTATCGGGCAATATCAATTGCTCGCGTGAAATAATAAGTCGCTCTGAAGTAACCATGCCTAAGAAAATCCAGATACTGGTTGGTATAAATATTATTGCCCCGATTATTGTCCACATGACAGTGTCTGAGGTAAACACCTCGGCAAAGTTGAACATGGCGATGGATATGAGTGTAAGGCCGATTTTTACTACTAATCGTAGTGGGGTGTTGATGGGATTAATGGTGATTATGTCCTGCCCATCCATGCGAGATGTTGAAACCCTTAATCCCCTAGGTGCGTTTTCTCCAGATAAGCCATCGGTGCCTTGAAAAATCGAGCTGATTGTTTCGCGCTGGGCTAAATTATGGTCAACTTGATGCCAAGGGGTTGGTTCTAATTTTCCACTGTCTTTACGCAAAATGGCGACGCGAAGGATTTTTGCGATGGCTTTGCGTTTATGTATCACCTGTTCTAAAACGGCGGGGCTTTCTGGCAGTTGGTACAACAAAACATTCAACTGGGGATCATCATGGACTAATGTTATTTGTTGAAAATTATACTCAGCTGTTTTTGTCGGCAGTTTTTTTCCTGTGAGCATTAGGCCGTTGTATTGTTTATAGCTGATCTCAATATTTGCGTCGGGCTTTCGCGGTTGCTTGGAATGAAAAGCAACATGCTTGTCGTGCAGGGTAATGATGTGTCGGGTGTTTTGCCGATCAAATGCTTGGGATAAGACTAAAAACCCAACGGCCCATAAAACCGCCATAAAGACTATGCCGCTAATGACGATTGTTTTAGAGCCAAATATGAAAGCAATGATGCATAGGGCCAATGAAATGCTCCATAAAATGCCAAACCCTATGGCAAAATTGGTATTGATTTTTGCCGGTGATACATCAATTTTAACGGGTAACTTGTCAAAATTGACATCTAAGTAGGGTTCTTTTTGTGAGCTGATGAAAGCATCAAATATTTTTGAAAGCATGGTGATCGCCGCCTAAAGTTGAAGGCCGTTTTATCACGTAAGGGAAAATATTTTGTAAATTTGTGGTGGTTGGCCAATTGGTAGGTTTTAATTTCGGATGGGTTAGGCGGCTTTGCGCTTTACGGCCCTTGCCTCACGTCTGGCTTCTCTGTGTGAAATGTACGTGACAGCGGTGATGATGATGCCTGCGCCA
>JAMOMM010000427.1 GCA_027067085.1 Hyphomicrobiales bacterium | reverse complement strand
CTTGCACTTGGCTTTGTGGCTAGCTACATGAATGTACAAAGATATTTTAGCAAGGAATTCCAATGCAATCGATTATTCTGCTTATTGATACAGTTTTGAGTCTTTACACGTATGTGATTATTGCGATGATTATTATGAGTTGGTTATTGACCTTTGGGATTGTTAATATCAACAATCAATTTGTACGTCAGGTGCAGCAGGTTATCTTTCGGTTGACTGAACCCGTTCTTGGTCCAATTCGCCGCGCATTGCCAGATCTGGGTGGTATTGATTTATCTCCAATTGTTGTGCTGCTCGGCATTTTCTTTGTGCGAAACTTGCTCGTTGAGTATGGGCCTCGTCTCGCTGGATAAGGCTTTTAGCTAAATGGCAATTTGACTGCGAGGCGTATAAGATGGCGCGAGTTTGGCAATTATCTAAAAAGGGAGTTGTCATTTTTTTGCGGGTAACGCCTAAAGCTTCTCGTAACGGCATTACGGGCATTTATGTCGATGGAAATGGCAAAGCGTCGTTAAAAGTTGCAACCACGGCGCAACCTGAAAAAGGCCAAGCCAATAAGGCTATTATACAAATACTGGCAAAGACTTTTAAGCATGCAAAATCTGGTTTCACTGTTATTGCAGGTGAGATTGACCGTAATAAAACGATCCTTATTAGTGGTAAGGAAAGTGATGTTTTGAGTTGGCTTAAACCAGCGTTAGAAAGGCTAGAAAATGACACAAGAAAACGGATTGGCAAAACGGATTGATGGAAAAGCATTTGCTGCAAGTTTGCGCGTGCGCATTGGCAAGGAAGTTGAACGTCTCGTTCGAGATCATGATTTAAAACCGGGCCTTGCTGTGGTGCTTGTGGGTGAGGATCCTGCCAGTCAGGTTTATGTGCGCAATAAGGGTGTGCAAACGCTTGAAGCGGGTATGAATTCATATGAACATAAGTTGCCTGATGACACCAATGAAGCTGACTTACTGGCGTTGATTGAAAAACTCAATAACGATGACAGTGTTCACGGGATTTTGGTGCAATTGCCTTTGCCTAAGCATATCAATGAAACCAAAGTCATCAACACAGTGCACCCAGATAAGGACGTTGATGGTTTTCATGTGGTCAATGCGGGCCGTTTGGCGACAGGCCAAGCAGCGCTTACCTCTTGTACGCCAGTTGGTTGCGTGATGCTGGCCAAAGACACCTTGGGTGATTTATCTGGTTTAGAAGCTGTTGTTGTTGGGCGTTCCAACATTGTTGGAAAGCCTGTGGCACAACTATTGTTGCAAGAAAACTGCACGATTACCATTGCTCACTCTCGCACTAAAAACCTTGAAGAGGTTTGTCGACGCGCTGATATTTTGATTGCAGCGGTTGGTCGCCCGCAAATGATTAAGGGTGATTGGATCAAAAAAGGTGCTTGCGTTATTGATGTCGGGATTAACCGTATTGATGCGGGCAACGGCAAAACGCGCCTTGTCGGTGATGTGGACTATCAAGACGCGTTGGCAACGGCTGGTTCCATTACACCAGTGCCGGGCGGTGTTGGGCCGATGACGATTGCGTGTTTATTGCGCAACACGGTGCAAGCTGCATGCATGATTAAAGGTCTTGATCTACCAGACTTGTAGCATCTATTTACGAAGTGGCTTTAAAACAGCTTCTTCGGCGTTGATGCGAATGTAAAGTGCAGCAAGGTTTAAGACCGAAAAGATCAGCGCGATTTCCCATAAGCCAAAGATAAGCGGCAAGCAGGCGATTTCACCGATCACCACCATATAGTTTGGATGACGGAAGTATTTGTACGGCCCACGCATTACCAGGGTTTCATTTGGTACAATGATGATGCGGGTTGTCCAGCGCCGTCCTAAACTGGCGAAAACCCAAACCCGCAAAATTTGCAAAACCGCGTAGAGGCCAAGAAATATCATATTGATCGGCTGGTTGGGTGCGAACCATAAAAGAGCGGCGATCCATAATACATGCACGGCAACGATGAGATAATAATGGGCAGCCTCGTGTTCTTGACCGCCCATTTTTAACAATCGTTCGGTATTTGATTTTGCATAGACCAATTCAGCAAGGCGCTGGATAATTACAAATGCTAAAATTGCATAGACCCACATATCAATCTCTCCGAATTTAAGAAACCAGCGTTATAAAACTGGAGGAAAATCCCGGGCCTAGGGCCGAGATTAAGGTGCGGCCATTGAGGCCTTGAGCTATGTTTTCTTTAAGGACAAACATCACGGTGGGCGCGGACATATTACCATTGGCGGCAAGGACTTTGCGTTCAGGTTCAAGGTAGCCTTGCCCCAACTCAAAAGTTTCTTCAAGGGCTTGTAAAACCTTTGTGCCGCCAGGATGAAAGTTGAATTTATCAAGATCACTGCGCGTTAGGTTGTTCTCGTTTAAGAAACCATCAAGCGCATCGCCTAGGCGTTCGCGAACAAGATCTGGAATAGAGCGATCAAACACCGCACCCATGCCGTTGTCTTCAACGCGCCAGCCCATAATATCTAAGGTATTGGCCCATGTGTGTTGGCCTGTTGCTTCAAACATGCCGATGGCATTTTTTGAACTACCAGAAATAACGGCGGCGGCGGCACCATCGCCAAATAGGGCGGTGGCGATAATGTTGGATTTTGTGCGTTCATTGGCCATAAATGACAAGGTGCAAAGCTCGATTACAACAATCAGTAAATTGCTATCTGGTTTGCTGGCTGCAAGGCGTGAGGCGATTGAAAGACCGGTCACGCCACCTGCGCACCCAAGTCCAAACACAGGAACGCGGTGGGTGTTTTCTTTAAACCCCATTTTTGCCATGGCGCGCGCCTCAATGGTGGGAGTGGCGATGCCTGTTGAGGAAATCGTCACGATAGTATCAATTTGCGCAGGTTCTAAATTGGCTTGTTTTAAGGCGCTGGTGGCCACTTCAATGAAAAGTTCTTCGGCAGTTTCAATAAAAGCGGCATTGCGTTCGGCCCAACCTCGCTCTTTGTCAAACCACTCAATTGGGCGGGCGGAATGGCGCTGGTTAATGCCTGTATTTTTAAAGATTGCGCTGAGTTTAGACAGGGCCAACGAGCGATCGGCAAAAATACGTTCTGCAGATTTTAGAACATCTTCTTGCTTAAAAACATAGCGAGGGTTGGCGGTGGTCAGCGCGAGCAAATTTGCGCGGTTTGGCTCAAGGCTCATATATCTACTTCTTTTAAAAACAAAACGCCCCGTTCTGCGAAAGGTTACCTTACCAGAACAAGGCGTCAAAAAAAGGAGTTTTTCGTAGAATGAAAATTTATGCGTTTTTAGCGCGTTCGATGGCTTCTACAATCAAACGTTCAGCTTCGGCTGCATCGCCCCAGCCGTCTGTCTTTGCCCACTTGCCTTCTTCAAGGTCTTTGTAGTGGGTGAAAAAATGTTCAATCTGCTGTACTAAAATGTCGGGCAAATCGGTATAATCGTGGACATCATTATATCGTTTGGTGATGTGCTTGGCTGGAACGGCGACGATTTTTTCATCACCACCTGCTTCGTCGGTCATTTTCAAAACACCAACGGGACGCACAGCCATAATCGCGCCTGGCACAATGTGGCGTTGAGAAACAATCAGTACGTCGGTTGGATCTCCATCATCAGATAGAGTGTGAGGGATAAAGCCGTAGTTGCCCGGATAACGCATGGAGGTGTGCAAAAAGCGATCGACAACGAGAGTGCCTGCTTCTTTATCCATTTCATATTTAATTGGCTCGCCGCCAACGGGTACTTCAACAATAACATTGATTTCTTTAGGCGGGTTTTTACCCAGAGGGATTGCATCAATACGCATTGGTTTTCCGTTCTGTTGTGTCTGACCGTTATGGAATTTAATAGCGATGGCATAATTGAATTTGTATGTTTGGTCAATTATGCCATCGTATTATGCATATATGTGGCGCTTAAAGTTCAGCTTCGGCATCAGCTTTTTTGGCCCGTGATGCGCGCTTGCGTTCATGGGTATCTAAAATAGCTTTACGTAAACGAATTGATTCAGGCGTGATTTCCACCACTTCTTCATCAGAAATATAAGCCAAGGCTTTTTCCAAGGTGATTGGAATAGGTGTGGTGAGTGCCACCGCATCATCTTTACCTGAAGCGCGCATGTTGGTTAGTTGTTTGCCTTTAAGGACGTTAACTTCCAAATCTTGGCCGCGTGAATGCTCGCCAATTATCATGCCAGGGTAGACTTTTTCACCCGGTGAAATAAACATCGGGCCACGATCTTCCAAATTCCACAAAGCAAAGGCAACTGCTTTACCAAGGCCGTTTGAAATCAATACGCCTGTGTGACGCATGGCAATGGCGCCAGAGTAAGGTTTATAGGCATCAAATACGCGGTTCATAATCGCGGTGCCGCGCGTGTCTGACATCAGTTCAGAGTTATAACCAATTAGGCCGCGGGTTGGTGCTTCAAACATGAGGCGTTGGCGACCAACACCTGATGGGCGCATGTCGATCAACTTGGCTTTGCGTTGGCTAAGTTTTTCGACTACAGCGCCTGAGTATTCTTCGTCCACATCGATGGTTACTTCTTCGATGGGTTCAAGCTTCTCGCCAGTTTCTTTATCGATCTGCATGACAACGCGGGGACGTGCAACGGTAAGCTCAAAACCTTCGCGGCGCATGGTTTCAATCAAAATGGCTAATTGCAATTCACCGCGGCCAGACACTTCAAATGTATCAGCTTGGCCAGGAATGTCGCGAATTTGTAACGCAACATTGCCTTCAGCTTCTTTGGTTAGGCGTTCGCGGATAACACGGCTTTGAACTTTGTCGCCTTCTTGGCCAGCATAGGGCCCGTCATTGATGCGGAAGTTCATTGAAAGGGTTGGTGGATCAATCGGGCGTGCTTCGATTGCCTCGGTAACATCCATGGCACAAATTGTGTCAGCAACGGTGGTTTTTGATAAGCCTGCAATTGAAACAATGTCGCCTGCTTGGGCTGTGTCTACATGGAGGCGTTCTAAGCCTTTAAATTTTAAAATTTTGGTGACACGTCCGCGTTCGACTTCTTTGCCATCAACAGAAATGCCTTTGATTTGTTGATTGATTTTCACGATGCCAGAAGCAATGCGACCTGTCAGTAAGCGGCCCAAAAATGGGTTGGCTTCAATGGTCGTTGCAAGCAAGCGGAACGAACCTTCTTCTACAACAGGTTCTGGAGTGTGTTTCATGACGATGTCAAACAACGGGTCCATGTTGTCTTGTGGGCCGTCTGGTTCATTGGCCATCCAACCATTTTTGGCCGAACCGTAAATGATCGGAAAGTCAAGCTGCTCATCGGTTGCATCAAGAGCGGCAAATAGGTCAAAAACCTCGTTGACGACTTCTTCGTGGCGTTCATCGTTTTTATCAATTTTGTTAATTGCAACAATTGGCTTTAGGCCAATTTCTAATGCTTTTGCTAATACGAATTTTGTTTGAGGCATTGGGCCTTCAGCAGCATCAACCAAAAGGATTGCGCCATCAACCATATGCAAGATACGTTCGACTTCACCACCAAAATCGGCGTGACCAGGTGTGTCCACAATATTGATGGTGTTGTCTTGCCATTCCATTGAGGTCACTTTGGCAAGAATTGTAATGCCACGCTCGCGCTCTAGGTCATTTGAATCCATGGCGCGTTCAGCCACTTTTTCGTTTTCACGAAACATGCCCGCTTGTTGCAAAAGACAGTCAATAAGAGTTGTTTTACCATGATCGACGTGTGCGATGATGGCGATATTACGTAAGTTCATAAGAGTAATGCCAAATAATGAAAAATTTGGCGTTGTTTAGCACATAATCCGCCAAATAAAAGGCGTCATTTTAGTCGCCTTAAATTTTTGAGATGTCAAACCTCTTTAATGAGGTTTTTCTGATAACAAAACCTGCCCTAAGTGTTTGATTATTCGCCAACAAATGCCTTTTCGAGGACAAAGCTTGCTGGGCGACTGTTTGAGCCCTCTTTAAAACCGTTGGCCAGACAAATTTCTTTAACATCAATGTTAAATGGCATAGATCCGCAAATCATGATGCGGTCTGTTTGCGGTGAAAGTGGTGGAAGATTTAAATCTTCGAATAATTTGCCGCTGTTTATTAAGTCGGTGATACGGCCTTCATGTTCGGAAGTTTCTTGTGTGGTGGTGGGATAGTATTTGAGCTTTTGTACAGCTTCTTCACCAACAAGTGGGTCATTCATCGTCCGTTTAACAACATCTTTGCCATACTCAAGATCAGAAAGATGGCGGCAGGTGTGGGTGACAATTACTTCTTCAAACTTTTCATAAGTTTCTGGATCACGGATCAATGAGGCAAATGGTGCGATGCCTGTACCTGTGGCCAAAAGATAAAGTCTTTTGCCAGGAATAAGAGCATCATTGACCAAAGTGCCTGTTGCTTTTGGCTTTAAAATGACTTCATCGCCAACTTTGATGTGTTGTAGGCGTGATGTTAGTGGGCCGTCTTTTACTTTGATGGAAAAGAACTCAAGTTCTTCATCCCAAAAAGGTGAGGCGATTGAATAAGCGCGCAATATTGCTTTGCCGTCATCTCCCATCAGGCCAATCATGGCAAATTCACCAGAACGAAAGCGCAGTGATTGCGGGCGGGTTAGGCGAAATGAAAACAAGTGGTCGTTCCAATGGTGAATCGAAGTCACTTTTTGCATGTTGTCTGCAAATGGATTGGGTTTGCCGTTTTTACTTGCTGCTGCAGTGTTATTTGATTGAATGTTCATGGATTGGCTCTCGTAGTTCGTGACATAAGTTTTTGTGTATATGCCCTGTCTGATGCAGGTTGCATAACATATATTCAATTTGTCTAATTTGACGCAGGTCAAATGAAAACTGCGACACAATATGCGCAAATTTTAAATTGTTTTGTGATGTTTTCGTTTCAAGGCCGAGCAGATGAAATCGCGCTTATTTAATTTCCCAGACAACATTGATTTGGATTTGAATGGATTGTTGGCCTTGGGCGATGGGAACCGATGCTTGTTTGTACGAGGCTCGAGCCACTGCTTGAGCATAGACTGGGCGTGGTCCGCGCTGGCTGTTAATTTCATTGACCGATTTTATCGGCCCCAAAATGAAGCCTGCTTCATTTGCATATAATTTTGCCTTGGCGATGGCGTTGTGCATGGCGGTGCGTCGAGCCGCGTTTTTTAATGGTTCAAGGTTCTGAATAGAAAATCTGATACTGCCAATATTATTGGCGCCAGCAGAGACAACTTGGTCAAGAATTTTTCCAAGTTTTGGGAGGTTGCGGACGGTGATAGCTAAATTGTTGGAAACAGTATACCCGATAATTCTTGGTGGTTTTTGTGGGGCGGTTTTTGTTCGTGCTGGATAAAGGTACTTTGGTTGTACGGAAAAATTTGAGGTTTGGATGTCTTTGTTTTCAATACCTGCTTTGGTAACAATATCAACAATTTTTTGCATCGCAATATTGTTAAGGGTCACAGCTTTGCGCGCGGTGTTTGCTTGGCGTACAACGCCAATTTGAATGATAGCCATGTCTGGTGTTGCACGCATTTCGCCAATGCCCGTTAGGGTGAGG
>JAMOMM010000426.1 GCA_027067085.1 Hyphomicrobiales bacterium | reverse complement strand
TTCTACAATTGCGCTTTTTCCAGTGGCAAATACAACGCCCAACTCTAAAGCTAAGGCATCACCATAATAGTCTTGGCCGCTCACCAGTCTTTGCGTCCCAGTTGAAAGGTCACTCACCAATACACACGGCACGCGCCCGCGTTGATACTTAATAACTTGCTTTAAAAGAACCGCTTTATCATCATCAAATGACTCAATAAAAACCTTAATCTCACCCCCACAACTCAGGCCAACATCCCAAGCCATTTGCTCGCTAACTGAAAAGGTAAGCAGCACAGGTTTGCCCGTCACCAAAACCTCATCAGCTTCACCAACAACAGCGCCCTCGACACAACCTCCAGACACCGAGCCAACAAAATGGCCCTGCTCATCAATCAATAATTGAGAGCCAATGGGTTGCGGTGCAGATCCCCACGTTTCGACCACGCTGGCAATGGCAATTTTGCGCCCTTGCTGGTGCCAATCTAGTATCTTTATTGCAATGTTAGAATCATGTTGTTTCATAGCAAGATTATACTAGAGCGTTTCAGCTCCTTAAAATAGGTCACTCGAGTAATCAAACCGCGCGCTTACTCAATTCTTCAATCACTGGACAACACGGATTGTCAGCCTGTTCGCATCGTTTTGATACTTCGCTCAAAACTGCTTGAAATTTTTGTAATTCAGTTATTTTGTTTTTAATATTTTTCAAATGAACTTCTGTTAGTTTTTGCACACCACTGCACGATGACGGGTCATTGCTCAAAACAATCAATTCTCGAATATCACGGATTGAAAAGCCTAAACCTCTTGCCTGAACAATAAAGGTCAGCTTTTGCACTTCTTGAGGTTGATAGCACCGCTGACCACCGCTCGTTCGCAATGGACTCGGCAATAGTTTAATGCGTTCATAATATCTTATGGTCTCAATTGGACAGCCACTTTGCTTAGAAAGTTCCCCAATCAAAACATTTTGCATATTTTCCATAAAAAAAACCCTTGAACCTGTAGTTACTACAGGTTGTACCACTCAACCATGAAAAACAACCGCTTATTAAAGTTTGGACTGATCGGCACGGCCATTTCAGCGTTATGCTGCTTCACGCCAGCCTTAGTTCTTTTAGTTTCAGTCATCGGACTTAGCGCCTTGATTGGATATTTGGATTATTTCCTTCTGCCTAGTTTGGCATTTTTCATTGTTTTAACGGGGTATGCTATATGGAAAAATCAAACAATAAAATCCAACTAGAATCCAAGATCACGTGCCCATTGTGCGGACACAACCAAACAGAAGTCATGCCAACGGATCAATGCCAGTGGTTTTACGACTGCAAAGGCTGTGGTAAAGTGTTAAAACCAAAGCAAGGTGACTGCTGTGTTTATTGTTCATATGCCACCGTACCCTGCCCGCCAATCCAACTGGGCAAGTCTTGCCGTTAACAAATCTTACGCTTAACAAGATCGCGTTCACGCCTATTCAACGAACTAGAAGCAACCCATACTCCAAAAACAAAACTTGACCTACGTAAGGTCAACGTAAAGTTGTTGGCAACCCTTTGCGCTTGTGCTATGTTGCACTGCACACAACGGTTTGCTGACAATTGAGTATACAGTCACCAAGCAGCGTGTAGTCTGAAATAAAACGTTTTGCGGAGGCTGCCACATGACACAAGATTTAACATTTCGCCAAAAGAACATCACCAAACCACTGTTAAATTGGGTACGCAGCATTCTGCCCTCAATGTCTGACACCGAGCGCGAAGCTTTGGCCGCTGGCACAATCTGGTGGGATGCTGACCTAATGCGTGGCAACCCAGACTTTAAAAAACTTCTCTCAACACCAGTTCATGAAATCTCTGGTGAAGAACAAGAATTCATTGACGGCCCAACAGATCGCCTGTGTGAGTTAGCCGATGATTGGAAAACCACTTTCGTTGATAAAGACATCTCGCCTGAGATTTGGGACTTGGTTAAAAAAGAAGGCTTTTTAGGGCTAATCATTCCAAAAGAATATGGCGGTAAAGGTTTCTCATCCACTGCGATTTCTGAAATCGTTATGCGCATTGCATCACGCGGCTCATCGGCCGCTGTAACCGTCATCGTCCCCAACTCGCTTGGCCCTGGCGAATTGCTGATGATGTATGGCACCGATGAACAAAAAGACCACTACCTGCCTCGTCTTGCCGATGGCCGCGATATTCCAGCTTTTGCCCTTACCTCTGAAAATGCAGGCTCAGATGCCACTAACATGACCGACATTGGTGTGGTGTGCTATGAGCAATACAAAGGCAAAAAAACCCTTGGCATGCGCATCAACTGGTCAAAGCGTTTCATCTCGCTTGGCCCTGTTTGTACCGTACTTGGCCTTGCCTTCATCCTCACAGACCCCGACGGCATTTTGGGCGACCAAAAAGACCTCGGCATCACTTTAGCGCTCATTCCAACCGATACCAAAGGCGTTACCATTGGTCGTCGCCACATCCCATCAAACCAAGCCTTCCCTAATGGACCAAACCAAGGCGAAGACGTTTTCGTACCAATGGATTGGATTATTGGTGGCCAAGACCGCATTGGCCAAGGTTGGCGCATGTTGGTTTCAGCACTTGCAGCAGGTCGCGGCATCATGTTGCCTGCCATGTCAATCGCTGGCATGAAAGTAGCGGCCTATTCAACTGGCGCTTATGGCCGTGTGCGCGAGCAATTCAACTTACCAATTTCACGCTTTGAAGGCATTCAAGAAGTTGCCGCCAACATTGCAGGTGAAACCTATAAAATGGATGCCGCCCGCCGTCTCACCCTCCAAGCGCTAGACATGGGCGAAAAACCCGCCGTTATCTCAGCTATCATGAAATACCACGCCACAGAACGTATGCGTAATGCGGTAAATGATGCGATGGATGTTCATTCTGGTAAAGCTGTTATTGATGGACCGCGCAACTACCTATCATCAGCCTATCGTGGCATCCCCATTGCCATTACCGTTGAAGGGGCCAATATTATGACCCGTTCATTGATGATTTATGGCCAAGGCTCAATCCGCTGCCACCCTTATTTACAAGCTGAAATCGACATCGCGCAAAGTGACGACCACGACCAAGCCTTACTGGACTTTGATGCCGTTTTATTCCGTCATGCCGCTTACTTTATCAAAAACGCTTTTCGCGCTTTCACCCGTGCATGGACCTTCGGCCTGCTCTCTTCGGCCCCAGTCGATAATGAAACCGCGCGCTATTACAAACAAGTCAAACGCTTGTCAGCAGCGCTTGCCTTCGTCAGTGAAGTTTCGATGATCTATCTTGGCGGCGCTCTAAAACGCAAAGAAATGCTGTCGGCCCGATTAGGTGATATTTTATCAGAACTTTATCTCACCACTGCAACCTTAAAACGCTTTGAAGATACAGGCTGCCCACAAGAGGACCTTCCATTAGTCCATTACGCTTGTCAGACCTCCCTTCATGATGCTGACACAGCCTTGAATGAAGTTTTGCGCAACTTCCCAAGTGCACCACTTGGATACCTCATGCGTTTGAAGCTTCAACCACTTGGCATTCGCTGCAAAAAACCAAAAGATCGTTTGACCACTCAAGTTTCAAACACCATTTCAGAGCCAACCGCGGCACGTGATCGTGTTGCTGAAGGTATTTATGTTGGCGAAGGCACGGCACTGCACAATGTTGATAAAGCCATGCGCCTTATGGTCGAGCTTGATCCGATCAAACAAAAAATGCGCAAAGCTCGTGTCCGCACAGCACAAGAAGCCCTAGAAAAAGGTATCATCAGCGAAAACGAAGCAGCCCGCATGGCGCAAGCTTTAGAAGTGGTTCAAGAGGTTGTCCGTGTCGATGATTTCTCTCTTGAAGAAATCACAGGTAAAAAAGTCACTAAAAAGAAAACCAACGGCAAGACTACAATATGAGTTCTTCCCGATTTGCAAAAACGCCTAAACCGCCCTACTACGCGGTGATATTCACCAACCAATCAACAAATGTTGATAATGATGAGTATTCCCAAACGGCCGATCGCATGGTTGAGTTAGCTCAAACAATGCCTGGATTTTTAGGCGTTGAATCCACTCGCGATAACGATGGTCTTGGCATCACTGTTTCTTACTGGCAAGATGAAGCATCAATTGCAAATTGGAAAGCCAATGGCGAGCACATTCAAGCCCGCCAAAAAGGCAACCAAAAATGGTATGAGCATTATGAACTACGCGTTGCAAAAATTGAACGGGCCTATGACGGGCCAAGGTAGAGTTTTCGTCATTCCTGCACTCCCTTTCGTCATTCCCGCGAAAGCGGGAATCCAGAAACCAACGGGTAGAATGAGTATTCAGCACTGGATTCCCGCTTTCGCGGGAATGACGGTAGAAACAACAAAAGATCGGAAGGCACCATGGTAAAAGCAGTTAAAAAAACCGCCATTAAAAAGGTAGCGAAAAAGCCAGCAAAGAAGGTTGTAAAGAAGGCTGCAAAAAAAGCCGCACCAAAAGCACCCGCCATTAAACGCGCCTCAACCTTACAAACCAAAGGCCGCGCGGTTTATATTGTCGATGGTGCTCGCACCCCGATGATTAAAGCCAAAACCAAGGCTGGTCCTTTCACCCCCGTTGATCTTGCCGTTGAAGCTGGCCGCCCATTACTTACACGCCAAACTTTTGATCCGCGTGAATTTGATGATGTCATTTTGGGTTGCGTTAATGTCCACCCCGATGAAGTAAACCCTGGCCGTGTTGCCGCCCTTCGCCTTGGTTGCGGTGCTGAAGTTCCTGGCTGGACCGTTCAACGCAATTGCGCTTCTGGCCAACAATCCATCGATACCGCATGGAAGTACATAGCAGCAGGCAATGCCGATCTCATTTTAGCTGGCGGCACCGAAGCCCTTTCTCACGCCCCATTGCTCTTCACTGAAAAAGCCTCTGCATGGTTTGGCAAATTCATGACCGCCCGCAGCACAGGCGCAAAGCTTGCCGCATTTAAAGAGTTTCGCCCTTCAATGCTACAGCCCTCCATTGGCCTTATACGCGGACTGATGGACCCTGTTGCCAAAGTCAACATGGGTGTCACCGCCGAAATATTAGCCCACCGTTTCAATATTTCACGCCTTGATGCAGACACCTACGCAGCGCGCAGCCATCACCGCCTCGCCGCCGCCCACAAAAATGGTCACTTAGAAGAAATGCACGCCATGATCGATCGCAAAGGCAACGTCTATGATTATGACGATGGTGTGCGCCCTGACAATTCTGCCGAAAAACTGGCAAAACTTCGCCCCGCTTTTGAAAAGCCTTACGGCAAAGTTACAGCAGGCAACTCTTCACAAATCACCGATGGCGCATGCTGGACAATTTTAGCTTCAGAAGATGCTGTTAAAAAATATGGGTTCAAACCAATGGCCCGCATTGTTGATAGCGATTGGTCATCTCTTGACCCATCTGTCATGGGCCTTGGTCCAGCGCTGGCCTCTGCCAACATGCTAACCGCTAACGGCCTCAAACAAAAAGACGTTGGCGCGTGGGAATTAAACGAAGCCTTCGCCGCTCAACTTCTTGCGTGTTTGGCCGCATGGACTGACAAAGACTTCTGCCAAAACATTTTGGGCCTTGAAGACATTTTTGGTGAGCTTGACCAAGACATATTAAACATCGATGGCGGTGCTATTTCCATGGGCCACCCTGTCGGCACCTCAGGCAACCGCATCACCCTGCACGCCATTCACGCCGCGCGCCGTTTGAACAGTCAACTGGCTGTAGCAACCGAGTGCATCGGCGGTGGCATGGGCGGTGCAATGCTGCTCGAAGTAATGTAAGAGAAATTCAAAGGAACACTGACATGAGACAAATTAACGAACCTCGCCTTGATGCTCTTGCAGAATTGACCGTCAGCGAAATGGCTATGCCAAACCCAGCCGAAAAGCAACCCAGTGGTATGTCCACATATGACCATTGGCAGTTCATCATGGACCAAGACAACATCTTGTGGGCCATCATCGACAAAAAGGGCGAAAGCACCAACACATTGGCTGAACCTGTGTTGATCGAATTGAACCAACTACTCGATGAAGCCAAGGCCATCAAACCCAAAGCATTGGTCATCCGCTCGGCCAAAACATCTGGCTTTATTGCTGGTGCCGAAATTTCAGAATTCGTCGACATGACCGATGAAAACGATGTCCGTGAAAAAATCAATCAAGCGCTTGGTATTCTCGATAAAATCGAAAACTTCCCTGCCCCAACCATCGCGCTAATGCACAAGTTTTGCCTCGGTGGTGGTTTAGAATTGGTGCTGGCCTGTAAATACCGCATCGCCACACCTGATACAAAACTGGGCTTTCCTGAAGTCATGCTCGGCATTCATCCCGGCCTTGCGGGTGTATGGCGCTCATTGCGCATTATGAACCCACTTGATGCCATGACCATTATGCTGACAGGCAAAAACCTCATCGGCAAAAAAGCCAAGCGCCAAGGCCTGCTTGATCTGGTTACAGAAGAACGCCACTTCGCCGATGCCGTACGCGCGGCCGCCAATGGAAAACTTCGCAAAACCGATGCAAAAGGCACCAAAGGCAAATTGATGAACCTTGGCCCCGCGCGTAAATTGCTCGCCAGCCAAATGGAAAAACAAACCGCCCGTATGGCCCAGAAAAAACATTACCCAGCGCCCTATTCGCTGATTGATATTTGGCGCGAGCATGGTGATGACATCGTGGCTATGCGCAAAGCTGAAACCGACAGTTTCGTCAAGCTCATGGTCGGCCCAACCTCTAAAAACCTTGTCCGCGCCTTCTTCCTGCGCGACCAGTTAAAAGCCTATGCAAAAGGCGCTGAACACAACGTCAAGCACGTCCACGTCATCGGCGCGGGCGTTATGGGCGGCGACATCGCGGCATGGTCAGCCATGCGCGGGTTTAAAGTCACCTTGCAAGATCGCGAATTGAAATACATCGCACCCGCCATTAAACGGGCCAACGCTCTATTCAAACGCCGCATTTATACCGAGGGCGAACGCCGCGCCGCCAATGATCGCCTCATCCCTGATGTAACAGGCGATGGCATTTCAGGTGCAGACCTCATCATCGAAGTGGTGCCAGAAAACCCAGCCATTAAGGCATCTGTATTTGCCGATTGCGAAAAGCGCATGAAGAAAACCGCGATTTTGGCCACCAATACATCGTCAATTTTACTCGAAACTTTACGCTCGACATTAAAGAACCCAGAACGCTTCTGCGGTATTCACTTCTTTAACCCCGTGGCAAAAATGCCGCTGGTTGAAGTCATCACCCATGATGGCCTAGACCGCCATGTGCAAGACCGCGTACTGGCATTCGTTGCCGCCATCGACAAGTTGCCTTTACCCGTAAAATCTGCACCGGGCTTCCTCGTTAATCGCTCATTGACCCCATATATGTCAGAAGCGTTTGCAGCCTATTCTGAAGGTGTAAAACCTGAAATCATCGACAAAGCCATGCTTGACTTTGGCATGCCAATGGGTCCGATTGAACTGGCCGACACCGTTGGCCTAGACGTTGGCTTACATGTCGCCAAAGTTCTCAAAGAGGGTTTGCCGCGCGAAATGCCAGACATCC
>JAMOMM010000425.1 GCA_027067085.1 Hyphomicrobiales bacterium | reverse complement strand
TTTACGTTTTTAAGAGATACTTCTTTCATGTTTTTGCGCACTAACATTCCAACAAAGATAATTGCTTCACGCAATAGCTTTGCGATGGGCGCAACAACAACCAAGCCTACAATAAAGACGACCACCAAGACAATCTAAGCTTTACTCTCGGCCATTCCTACTTAGTAGGCACCCGCGGGGGTGAGGCCGAAACAAAACTTGTCTGGTGGCTTTTCGGGGCAGACATCCAAAGGAATTAAAAAAATGGGTTACACAATAGCAGTCGTTGGCGCGACCGGAAACGTTGGCCACGAAATGTTGAACATTTTAGCCGAACGCGAATTTCCCGCTGATAAAGTTTACGCCGTTGCATCACGCCGCTCAATTGGCCGCGAAGTTTCATACGGTGATAGCATCTTAAAATGCCAAGATCTTGAACAGTTTGACTTTACGGGCGTTGATTTTTGCCTGATGTCTGCTGGCGGCGACATTTCAAAAAAATGGTCTCCAAAAATCGGCGCAATGGGCTGTATCGTCATCGATAACTCATCAGCATGGCGTTATGACGAAGAAGTGCCCTTGGTCATTCCTGAAGTCAACGCCGATGTGTTGACCGAATATATGGCCCGCGACAAACGCAAAAACATTATCGCCAACCCAAATTGCTCCACCATGCAATTGCTTGTAGCGCTAAAGCCTTTGCACGATAAATACGGCATCAAACGTGTTGTTGTATCAACTTATCAATCAACATCTGGCGGCGGCAAAGCTGCCATGGATGAATTGTGGACACAGACCAAAGGCATTTTCGTAACCGATGCCCCAACGCCTGAAGTATTCACCAAACAAATCGCCTTCAATGTCATTCCTCACATCGATGTATTCCTCGATGATGGCTACACCAAAGAAGAATGGAAGATGAAAGCTGAGACCAAGAAAATTCTTGATCCAAAAATCAAGCTCACCGCCACATGCGTGCGCGTGCCTGTTTTTGTCGGTCACGCAGAAGCGGTAAACATTGAGTGTGAACGCGAAATTCCAGCCGACGAAGCCCGCGAACTCTTGCGCGAATCTCCAGGGCTTATGGTTATCGACAAACGCGAAGACGGTGGTTACATCACCCCTGTTGAATGCGTTGGCGATTACGCTACTTTTGTCTCTCGTATTCGCGAAGACTCAACCATCGACAACGGCCTAGACCTATGGATTGTCTCCGACAATCTTCGCAAAGGCGCAGCGCTTAACACCGTGCAAATCGCCGAAAGCATGATTAACCGCGGCCTTATTAAAAAGTCTGATTAAAAGCCTGATTTAAAAGTAGCCCAATCACGGTTCACATCATTCAACAAACAAACAATAAAAAGCGGGCTCAACGGCCCGTTTTTTTTGCTCACAATAATTTAAACGTTGTTGCGGCAAATGCTATTCTGGCTAATACTTGCAGCCATACTTTTCGCTTTTTATAAGCCCCGCATTCTAAGAGCAGCCTATGAAAAAATTATTACTTGCCCCAAATCCAGACCAAGCAGGTCTGTCCGTCAATGTTA
>JAMOMM010000424.1 GCA_027067085.1 Hyphomicrobiales bacterium | reverse complement strand
CCTCAGTTTCAATCAAACCATGCTGGTGGTATTTTAGGCGGCATTTCCAGCGGCCAAGACATTGTGGTGCGTTTTGCGGTCAAGCCAACGTCATCTATTCTCACGCCGCGCAAATCTATCACCGTTTCGGGGCAGGATACCGACATCATCACCAAAGGTCGCCACGACCCATGCGTAGGGATTCGAGCCGTGCCTGTGGGCGAAGCCATGATGGCGCTGGTATTAGCCGATCACAAATTATTACATCGTGGTCAAAACGGGTAACGCCCAAAATGCCCGCGCCAAAATTTATATATAACCCACCGCTTGAACCACACCTGACGATCTTGCATCAAGATGATGATTTGCTTGTGCTGGATAAACCATCGGGCTTACTCAGCGTACCGGGCAAAGGCCCAGAACATGCCGATTGTTTAGAAGCGCGAGCTCAAGAAAAATTCCCCACTTGCCGCATTGTTCACCGTTTAGATATGGATACCTCTGGCGTAATGGTGCTGGCCATGAACCCTAAAGCCCACCGCCATATAGGTTTGCAGTTCGAGCGTCGCCACACCAAAAAAATATACATCGCCCGTGTTTGGGGTGTGATGGAAAAAGACGCTGGAGAGATTGACCTACCGTTAATTTGCGACTGGCCCAACCGCCCCAAACAAATGGTCGACCACGAACGCGGCAAACCATCACAAACCACGTATGAAGTGCTTGAGCGTGAAACACTAGATTGCGGTAATAATACAACCCGCGTTCTGCTCACCCCGCGCACAGGCCGCTCCCACCAATTACAATCTCTACGCTCACCCACAAGCACTAGCAGCAAGCGACCGCTTGCAACTCCACGCCCAAAGCCTAACGCTTTTCCACCCAACAGGCGGGGCAACACTGACCTTTGAATCGGTTTGCGAATTTTAGTGCGAGTTTCAACTAGATAGACTGTGCGAGGTTTTCTTGCTCTGAGTTATGATAACGCTCAGTGACATGGATACCGGTGTCGAGCACCGGTATGACGAAGCTGGCTGAGTTTGGAGTATAAAGTGCTGAATTATGGCAACCACCTGATAAACCCATTTGTCATACCAGTGCTCGACACTGGTATCCATGGTTCCAAACCCGCACAAGTGCACGTCAATAAAATCCTGAACGACCTTAATCCTTACGCCCTTCAAAATCACGCGCCAGCTTTTCTTCCAATTCAACCAAATCTTGCGGCAAAGGTTGTCCCAAAGCTTTTAGCTCGCTGAGTTTTTCTCGAATGGTCTCATGCAATTCATGCGGCTCGTCAGGCAAATTCTTTATTTGCTCCAACAGCATATCTATTTCTATTTTGATATTTTCAAATGCCATGGTTCATCTCCTTGATTTGATAATACAAGAGTATTCTAAAACAGAATATATTCTGTTGACTTGTGTTAGTTCTGAGCCAAAGGATTTAAATTTTACTCCACATCAAGCGGCTGCGTGCCTGTTGGTTGGCCATCGCTGGATAGGGTAATTTTTTCAATACGGGCTTCGGCTTGTTTGAGTAGGCTTTGGC